>JAVEYB010000007.1 GCA_034003725.1 Candidatus Zixiibacteriota bacterium | reverse complement strand
TGAAATCTCCGGCACGTATACTCCGATAGCGTTTGGGGCGGTGCTCATGACTGGAGAACTCCTGGTCCAGGGCATCGGGAGATTGAGGAAGATGAGGCGTGCGGAGTGACGGAGACTCGGTCGGAGGCTTGATCGGTTAGGGACCCACAGCAGGCTATGGGCGACCCCTGCCAACGATCACATCGAGGAATCGGCGTTGACCACAAACCACATAAGTGTTACCCATGTAGTGAGTCTATTCTGTTACCCATGTCGAGAAACGCACAGACTGAAGGAGAAACCCACCCAAAGGGTGGGCCACCCAGCCTTCGTAATTGCACTTGGTCTGATAACAACGTATCAAGGTTTCGATGGAGCGGGTCGAGTGGGAGTAAAATTGGGAGAGTGATCGCGCTCACCACCTGGTTGCTTGGTTTCAAAGGAGGTATTCGCATGAGTGCAGATGGGGCTGGGATCCCTCGACGGTGGTCGACGGCTGACATCGCTGGGATCTTACTGGGAACGGGAATGGGTGCCATGCTCCTCATCGGATTCGCGTGCACTCGACTTCCCTCAGAAGTAGTACATCTGACAATTCTCGCCGCCCTCTGGGCAACCGTCTTTTTCTTGTACTACCTGTTCAAAAATAGAGGTCGGCTTAAGCGAACGATGTCCCTACACTTCGCTGCAGGCGCGTTCTCAAACGCTCTCACGCTGGGCAGACTGCTTATCTGCCTGCTGATAAGCGGTATTGGGGGCGCCGTGTTCGCTTTTCTGATAACATTGAAGCTGCTTTCGCCCGGTGTGTTTGTCGGTATGGTAATGGCCTACTGCACACTCGTTGCGGTTGGCTTCATGATCTATCTGCTGTCAAGATCGGAAAGATTCGTCGAGGCGTGTCGGGATTCACAGTGCTTCGGTTACGCCGTGAGTGGTGCCGTGGGCAATGCGATAGCCGTTTTCCTGTTCAGCACAGCTATTCTCGGTCCTGATCTGGTTGCCGTGGGAACATCGGGCTCCTTCGCTGCGGTAGCGGGAGTGCTTGTCTTCGCGTCCCTTCTGGTCCAGATGGAACCGAAGAATGCTGATGGCGCTGCTGCCGGACAGAATACGGCTAACGGATGACGAAGGCCGTCGATGAACTGCGGCGAAAATAGTCAAGAACACACAACACCGTCGGGTCTTTGAGACCCGGCGGTTTTTCGTTCGGGGGGCGTCGGGTCACACTCGCCAACGGCGAGATCCCGCAGCAAGCTGCGGGGCACCACCCCGCCCCACCCGCCGTTCGCGGACTCACTCCGGGTGGGGTATATAGCCGGGCGGGTCTCGGGTTCTGCCCTACAAGCCTGAATCGGTTGGGAAAATGCGGAGTAGGCTGTATATTATGGAAGTCGATCATCGCTGAACGCTCGGGAGGAGGCGAACATGCTCAGTGAAAAACCTACCTATGACCGCCGGTGGGCGCTCAGATTCCTTTGGGCGTTTCTCCTGATTGCGGTGATCGAGCTTGTCAGAATGTGTTTCTTCCCTGAAATCTCCGGCACGTATACTCCGATAGCGTTTGGGGCGGTGCTCATGACTGGAGAACTCCTGGTCCAGGGCATCGGGAGATTGAGGAAGATGAGGCGTGCGGAGTGACGGAGACTCGGTCGGAGGATTGATCGGTTAGGGACCCACAGCAGGCTATGGGCGACCCCTGCCGGAGAGGGCGAGATGAGAGCGTCGCACGCCCTCTCGATTGTTCTCGCTGCCGGATCATTGACCGGGGCCGGCGCTCTAATTGCAGGGGGATACTACGCGACTGACCTTGCATTTGAGTATTCTACTGGAAGGTCTCTCAATGAGAGACTCGACGATTGGGTGGGAGAACCACTCTGGGATTTCTAGTGGAGGCATTCGAAGAATGAGGAATCTCATCCGACTATTCGACTACATCTTCTACCGGGCGTATTGCTTCTTCAAGAGGAAGAACCCCGGAGATGTGCCGTGGATGAACGCAGTTCATATACTGATGGTCATTCAGTTTGGGATCATCTTTGACATCGCTCTGGTTGCGGGCAGACTCGACCTCATTCCGTTTCGAGGTAGCGGCGTATTGAAGCTGGTCGTGATTGCGCTGCTGATGGGATCGAACTATGTGCGATACCGACGAAAGCACATTATTGAGGATGACTATCGACTGTTTCGCGAAAGATGGTACAGTGAGGACAAGTCTACCAGGCGCTTTCGAGGTTGGCTCATGTTCATTGTGCCTTTTGTGATGTACGTCGGCGCCGTCGCAGCGATGATCCTCACGTCGGATAGGTGAATGAATGGACGCGCTAGACAATGACTGGGCGGCCACCAAACTGAACATATAGACACGACTTCCGAACACCGTCGGGTCTCTGAGTCCCGGCGGTTGTTCGTTCGGGGGGCGTCGGGTCACACTCGCCAACGGCGAGATCCCGCAGCAAGCTGCGGGGCACCACCCCGCCCCACCCGCCGTTCGCGGACTCACTCCGGGTGGGGCATATAGCCGGGCGGGTCTCGGGTTCTGCCCTACAAGCCTGAATCGGTTGGGAAAATGCGGAGTAGGCTGTATATTATGGAAGTCGATCATCGCTGAACGCTCGGGAGGAGGCGAACATGCTCAGTGAAAAACCTACCTATGACCGCCGGTGGGCGCTCAGATTCCTTTGGGCGTTTCTCCTGTTGGCGGCGATCGAGCTTGTCAGAATGTATTTCTTCCCTGAAATCTCCGGCACGTATACTCCGATAGCGTTTGGGGCGGTGCTCATGACTGGAGAACTCCTTGTCCAGGGCATCGGGAGATTGAGGAAGATGAGGCGTGCGGAGTGACGGAGACTCGGTCGGAGGCTTGATTGGTGAGGAACCCATAGCAAGCTATGGGCGACCCCTGGCTCTCGCAGCGGTGTTGTACTGCTCGATGATAAGCCAGTTCGCGATGGAGTTGAGTGGCGAGCGTGTGGAGGGAAGGGAAGGTTCTTGAAGACACAAGTTGCGATATTCGTTGCGGCCTGCTGTCTCCTGCTTTCATGCAGCATGTCGCTCAGTACGTACGATGTGAAAGAAAACGAGATTCCGGGAAGGTACGAATTCGACTGGGGACGGCACGTCCTGGAAATCAGCGAGGACCACACGTATGTCCACCGGTATATACCTGACTCGGGAGAAGAGCAGACGTGCGAAGGAACCTGGGAGTATCCTATCCCGCAGCTTGAAGGGGTAAAGGACATTCGCTTCAACGACTTCTACGCGTTCGACTCGACCTGGCACACTCTTATCGGGGGGAGATCCAGGAGGTTCGATCCCGACAGTGTCTACTGGGAAAAGCCTCGCATCTGGGAGACGCCGGTGGTAAGATCGCTCTGGGGAGAGATTGTCATCATCACGGACTGGGGCGGCGATGAGGGAGCCAGTAAACAGTAAGGAATCTGCAGCACCGCCGGGTTGTTGAGACCCGGCGGTTTCTTGTTTGGGGGGCGTTGGGTCGTATTCACGCTCGACAGGATCCCGCAGCAAGCTGCGGGGGACCACCCCGCCCCACCCGCCGTTCGCGGACTCACTCCGGGTGGGGTACAGAGCGGGGCATGCTCTAAACTCAGCGAAAACTCGAATAGTCATCGTACAAGCGTGTGCGCGTGCCCGTACGAGACCCAAGGACAAGTCCTATTTGACCTACACGTTGACAAACGAGGAAGGTCAAGTATATTGCGGACGAACGAGCGGATATGGTGATCCTGTCTCGCTCATGTTGAAGAGGTTTGCAGGACATCATAAGCGGGCCGAAGGCTTCGGAAGTCCGAGGCTTGATAAGTACACAACAGGCACCGGTCTCGAAGGATACTCGGCGATCTGGGGAAGGGAACAGCAGTTGATTGACTCCTATGGTGGCGTTGGAAACCATAGGGTTGGCAATTCTATCCGGTCGGTCTCGCCCTTAAATCCTGCAGGTCACTATCTATGGGATAAATCGAACGAGTATTTCGGACCGTTGGCTCCATATACTGGCGTTTGGTGATAGGAGTCTGACGATGAAACAGATGCATGATGAACTCAAAGATCTGTTCGACCGGTGCTCGGTGATTGTTGAATACCTGACCACCAAGGATCCCCATGGCGGAGAGTTGCTCAAGCGAGGATACTCAGCAGCGTTCAAGAGGAAGAGCCTTCGCGAGTTGAGAATGGGATACCGAGCGTTGATCGATATGACCAAGCAGCTGTCTCCGCACGAACAAAGCGAACTCGACATGGAGTTACGTAAGCGGCTGGGCAGTGGAACACAAGAGGCCATCCGAGATCTCAACGACGCTGCCACACAGGCTATTAGACGTGGCGCGATTGAGAATGAAGACGAGTTCTACCTTCTGCGGAACTACTTCGAAGAGATTTGGGAGGATGAGACGAAGAGAGACGAAGCAGACAAGATATCCCGCCTTCTCTCCGAGTTCGAGAAGCGAAAGGAGTAGAGTTGGAGATCAAGTCCGTCTGCAGCAAAGCGCATGTCAGTCACTGAGTATGATGTGCATGAGAGCACACAGCACACCGCCGGGTCGCCTGATGGGCCCGGCGGTTGTTCGTTTGAGCGCCGTCGGGTCACACTCGCCTTCGGCGGATTCCCATAGCAAGCTATGGGCGACCCCTGCCGCAATCCGAGGCAGAGAACAGCAGCTCATTGACTACTATGGCGGCGTTGGTAGTCCTATGGTGGCCAATAGATATAGGGGAGTCTCGAAATGGAACCCGCGAGGGGCTGAGTTCCATCAGGCCTCGAACTCATTGTTTGGTCCGCTCGCACCCTTTACAGGATGGTGGTAACGATACCATGAATAAATACAGTGCCGAAGAAATAGAAGAGCACAGAGCGGTAATGGAGTGGTGTCTCGCCGTAATCGATTTCAAGATTGAGCGTCGGCCTGAGGTTTTCGGGGCGATATATCAGTCAACGAAGAAGAACTTGAGGCGCGCATTCGAGCGGAGTGACTTTCGAGGTTTGCGGGCAGCATATCGAGATTTCATCGAAGAGATAAAAGGAGAATCGATACAAAGTCAGAGGGCACTCGATACAGTCTTGCGGGAGAAGTTCGGCAGTGGGCTGGACGAAGTTTTCGCAGAATCGGACAGAAAAGCCGACAAGATTCTCAAGCGTGGGAAGATCAAAAATGAAGACGAGTTCTACTTCCTTCGCGAGTATTTCGAGTCCATCTGGGAAGACGACAAGCAGCGCGAGAGAGCCGCTTTGATCGACGAGATGCTTGCTGAGTTCGAGAAACGAGAGGAGTGATCTTGGAGTTCGAGTCCCTCTGTAGTATAGAGCTTGTTCGTTATCGTGCATGACGTGCTTGAGGATAATGCGAAGCCTCCGGGTCTGCAAGGCCCGGCGGTTTCTTGTCTGACTGCCGTCAGGTTACCCTCGCCTTCGGCGGATTCCCATAGCAAGCTATGGGCGACCCCTGCCCTACACAGGATGGTAGCGAGGAAATGAGGCAAAGAAGAGGAAAGATGACGGAAGAGTACCGAACTATCATTGACTGGTGTCTTGTTGTTCTGGACTTTCTCGCAAGAAGAACACCGGGAGAACATCGTTCGATCTATCAGTCTGGCGAGAAAGATCTCGTGGAGACTTTCGAGCGAGGGGGATTGCGCGGCCTTAAGATGGCCTATCGAGAGACACTCGTCATGGCGAAGCAACTCCCCCCTGCGGATCAAGTTAAGCTTGACGAACTTCTGCGAAGGAAGTTCGGCAGTGGGCTGGACGAAGTTTTCGCAGAATCGGACAGAAAAGCCGACAAGATTCTCAAGCGTGGGAAGATCAAAAATGAAGACGAGTTCTACTTCCTTCGCGAGTGTTTCGAGTCCATCTGGGAAGCCTCTCGAACTCTGGACATAGCTGCTCATTTCACTGGAAGCTTCAAAGTGAACGTCTCAGTGGTAAATGGGGGCAGGTCGCTCCGCTTTGAGTTGACAAACCCAACTAGCTTGACTTCTTTCGGCTATCAGAGTATGCCTAGTTATGAGCGCCATTCGTGGATACCAACGCCAATGGGCACCACTCGGCAGACAATTACGTGGACAGAACCAATCTTAGGAAGGTGACAAACGTGAAGTCTCTCTTCTTAGTCACGACCGTCGCGTCCTGTCTCCTGCTTTCATGCAGCATGTCGCTGGACACGTCTCGTGTGGCGGAAAACGAGATTCCGGGGACGTATGAGCTCGATGGAGGGAAGTTGGTGCTCGAGATAAACGCCGATCACACGTATGTACATCGATACCGCCCGGACTCTGGGGGAGAATTGTCGCATGAAGGGACGTGGGAGTATCCGGTCAGTCAAATCGATGGCGTGCATGACATGCGCTTGAATGACTTCTATGCGCTCGACTCGACCTGGCATCGCCATTTGTCCAGCCATGTCAAAAAATTCGATCCTGACAGCTCCTACTGGAATCAGCCGAGAACGTGGCACCCGGCGGTGGTGAAGGACATCTGGGGAACGGTTGTCATCATCGTCAGGTTCGGCGACGGCTATGGATACAGGAAACAGTGATTAGTGTGCAACACCGCCGGGTCGTCTGATGGGCGCGGCGGTTTCTTGTTTGAGCGCCGTCAGGTCACACTCGCCTTCGGCGAGCAGGATCTGACGGAACACCGAGAGGAACCCATAGCAAGCTATGGGCGACCCCTGCCCTACACAGGATGGTAGCGAGGAAATGAGGCAAAGAAGAGGAAAGATGACGGAAGAGTACCGAACTATCATTGACTGGTGTCTTGTTGTTCTGGACTTTCTCGCAAGAAGAACACCGGGAGAACATCGTTCGATCTATCAGTCTGGCGAGAAAGATCTCGTGGAGACTTTCGAGCGAGGGGGATTGCGCGGCCTTAAGATGGCCTATCGAGAGACACTCGTCATGGCGAAGCAACTCCCCCCTGCGGATCAAGTTAAGCTTGACGAACTTCTGCGAAGGAAGTTCGGCAGTGGGCTGGATGAGGTCTTCGCTGAGTCAGACCGGAAGGCGGATGAGATCATCAAGCGCGGAAAGATAAAGGATGAAGACGAGTTCTATTTCCTTCGCGAGTATTTCGAGTCCATCTGGGAAGACGACAAGCAGCGCGAGAGAGCCGCTTTGATCGACGAGATGCTTGCTGAGTTCGAGAAACGAGAGGAGTGATCTTGGAGTTCGAGTCCCTCTGTAGTATAGAGCTTGTTCGTTATCGTGCATGACGTGCTTGGGGATAATGCGAAGCCTCCGGGTCTGCAAGGCCCGGCGGTTTCTTGTCTGACTGCCGTCAGGTTATCCTCGCCTTCGGCGGATTCCCATAGCAAGCTATGGGCGACCCCTGCCTCACACCCGTTCGCATGCGCGCCGTACGCCCTCGCGCGTCGCGCGACCCCGCACTTTTCCCACCGGACCGATGCAAAAAATGCCGCCGCCCCCTAATACAGAAGGAGGGCTGTCCGTATGCTCACGGATTGCCGAAATCCGAAGCTGTTCATCAATTCTCAGGCGGGCATTTGTCCCGACCGAAGGGAAGGGAACTATGAGGACCCCCTAAAAATGACAAAACAAAGCCATTTCCTCGTAAGTCACACGCAGCGATACTTGTACGACGACTTTTTACGTTTTTCAGGGTGAACCGATAACGATATAATAACGGTGGTTCAGCGACTTACGCAAGATGACCTGGCGTAGCGCTCACGTGCTTGTGGAGTCGAACTGAGAGTGGTTGGATCACCAGCGCGCCGCAGCAGTTCCCGGACGCACCACCTCAGCACCCCTTGCAGTTTTGTTTACGGAGCGGATAATCGTATTGTCAGTCTTGTAGGCGTTCCAACTGACCGATCTTTTCCCAGTTCGGATCGGGCGCCATGACAACAAACACGTACAGCTTCCCGTCTTCGATCGTCGCTTCGAGCGTGCCGTCGCCGGTCCCCGTACTGTCGTCGTCGGCAACATCATCGTCGGCTTCGGTAGTGTCCGGCGGGACGGGCTCGGGCACGACCGGCTGCGGCGTGATTGTTGCGCCTTCGTCGGGCGGTGCGACGGCGCCGGTCGAATCCGGAGGCAGCATCGGCATGGTCGGCTGCACCGGAGCGCCGGGACCGCCGGATTCGAGCACAGCCTTGACCTCCGCAGGCGTGAGCTTGTACATCGATCCGCTCAGCGCATCGACCGCCCAGCCGACGACCGGGATGTTCACGTAGAAGAACGTATTGAGCTTGCGGCCGAACGTCATTTCGAACGGCTTGAAGCCGTGCAGCTCGAGCAGGACCGTGTACTTCTCACTGCGCTTCAGGTCGATCACGGTGGGAGTCTGCCCGAAGGATACGTTGTTAACAAACACCGAGGCGCCCGGCGGCTCGCTGGTAACGGAGATTTCCTGTCGCGTGCCGTTGAAGATGGTGGCGCACCCGGTGAGCAGGACCGCCGCTGCGGTCACCGCCAACAGCACGGTGTATGCGGGGCTGATCGTCTTTGCTGCCTTCATTCGTTGCTCCTTCAGCCTGTCCTGTCTGACGATGCGGACGCCGCTCTGGCGGTCCGGCCGATCGGGGAACGATCGGCTTTTTCCATACCCTTAGAGGTGGAAATACTGACGGAAGTCAAGCTGAAAATTGTGGGGTGTATACTCCCCTTTTTCCTTGTTCAGAATGTAGTCCTGATGATAGTCGCCTGCGGCGATCCTCTTTACCATAGCGGTCAGGCGGTCGATTTCGTCGCGAGTATTGTACAGCCCGAAAGATGCACGGACGGCGCCGGGGATTTCGGATCTGTCGCGGCTGAGAATCTGGCTGCGCAGCCGCATCTCTGCGTCATCATCGACGCGCAACAGCATTTTGACGTAAGTGTGGGCGCAGAAGCAGCCGGAGCGAACGCCGATGGCTCCTTCGTAGCTGAGTATCGCCGCGGTCAGCGCATGCGGGATGTCGCCGACATTGAACGAGACCACGCCGAGCCGGTCGCGCGCGGTGGACGGGTCGGTGGCGCCGTACAGGGTGACACCGGGAATCCTGCCCAGTTCGGCAAGGGCGTAGGCTGTGAGGTCGGCCTCGTGGTCGATGATGTTCTCCCAGCCCAGGGACTGGAACAGCCGGATCGCTTTCGCCAGGGCGACGACTCCGATAATATCCGGGGTGCCGGCTTCTTCTTTTTCCGGCAGGTCCGACCAGTACGCTTCCTCGAGCGTGACGATATCCACCACGCCGCCGCCGACCGTATCCGGCTCGCTGTCTTCGAATGTTTTGCGGTCGGCCACCAGCACGCCCACGCCGAAGGGGGCGTACATCTTGTGCGCGGAGAACACGAGATAGTCGATCGCGCATTCGGGGTCGGAGGGCTTCATATCGACCGGGCGGTGCGGCACCAGCTGGGCGCCGTCGATCAGGATTCTGGCTCCGGCGCGATGCGCTTCGTGCGCGAAGTAACAGAGGTCGTTGATATAGCCGGTGACGTTTGACGCTCCGGTCAGGGCCACGAGCTTCACGCGACCGCGGAATTTGTCCAGCTTCCGGTGAAAGTCCTCGCGGCTGATGGTTCCGTCGGGGTTCAGCCCGATGTGCGCCACGGTGCCGACCCGCCGCCACGGCAATTCGTTGGAGTGGTGTTCCATGTAGGTGGTGAGGACGATGTCGTCTTTGTGCAGCGGCAGCCGCCGGGCCAGTTTGTTCAGAGCGTCGGTAGAGTTCTTCGTGAAGATCACGACCTGTTTCGACAGGTCGGCGCCGATGAAGTCGGCGACGATATCGCGCGATTCCTCGAATGCCCAGCTCGACAACTGGCTTTTGAAGCCGGTGCCGCGATGCACGTTGGAATACCATCGCATGAATGCGGCCACGGCGTCGTTGATCGGGGCGAATGTCGGGGTGGAGGCGGCGTTGTCGAAATTGATGTAGCGCATGTCCCCGGAGAGTGTCGGGACGAGCGTGTCGGCGCCGACGATCAGTTTCGGCAGATCGTCGATATGAATTGTCTCAAGGTTCGAAATCACGGGCGACGTCTGGGCCATGCCGGGAAACTCCAGTCGGGATAGGGTCCACAATAACGCGGGAATATACGCATGAAGGTGGATCGAGAAAAGCTATTATGCTTTCTGGAGGAAGTCTTTCAGGAAGTCCTGGTAGCGTTCCGCCCAGAGTTCGCGCTGGTGGAAGCGGACCGCGTGTTCATGGTATTTGAGACCGAGCGCCTCGCCGTCGATTTCACCCCGCTTCAGGCGCATGATCAGCTCGGAGAGGGCATGCGGATCATCGGGCCCGAACTGCAGCGCGCCGCCGGCGCGGGTGAGTTCGCGGACCGCCTCGCCGTCACGCGAGCCGAACACGATAGGTCGCCCCGAAGCCATATACTCAAACAGCTTGGCGGGGAAAGTCCCACGCGTGATGGGCACATCCTTGAGCGACTCGATCAGCACGTCAGACGCCTTCAGGAAAAACGGGATCGTATCCAGCGGCTGGGAGCCGATAAACATCACGTTCTTGAGGCCGTAGTCCCGCACCATTCCCTCGAGAGCGTTCCGTTTCTCGCCGTCGCCGACGAACACGAAGACGATATCGGGCTGGTCGGTCAGCTGGCGGGCGGCTTCGATCACCGTCTCGAGCGAATGCGCCCACCCGAGCGTACCCGCGTACAGGACCAGGAACTTCTCATCGAGTCCGAATTTTTTGCGAATCCCGTTCGGACTGGACGTCATAAACTCGGCGCTGAAACCGGACTTGATCGTGACGACCTTTTCTTTGTCCACACCGATGTACTGCAGGAAGGTCGCGATACCGTCGGTAACCGCCACGATTCGGTCGGCGCGGCGATAGAGGGCGTGCATGACCTTTTTGAGCACCCGGGTGAGGATGTTGCGGTTCAGATTGCCGAAGTCTTCGGACGATTCGGGCTGGAGGTCACGAATCTCGATAACGAACTTGGCTCGTTTCAGTTTGGACAACAGCCAGCCGATCACGGGCGTCGTAACCGGGGGTGTCGACGCCAGGACGATATCGAAGTGATCGCGCAGGCGGAATGAATTGATAAGAGTCGTAAACAGGAACAGGATGAATCCGACCATGCGCTTTCCGGGATAGCGATTCGAGGCGGGCAGCACCCAGCTTCGATAGACCTTGATCCCATCGATTTCTTCCGCAAAGAAGAACTTCCCGCGATACTTGGGCGGGACGATGCCATCGGGGTAGTTGGGGATAGCGGTCAGTACAGACACGACATGGCCGGATCGCGCGAAAAATCGCGCAAACTCAAAAAGCCGCCTGACCGCTCCTTTTTCAGGCGGAAAATGCTGAGTGATAATCAGAATGTTCATACTTAGTCCAGCGCATGGTACCTACTTTTAAGGTCTTTGGCAAGGCAATATTCGGGGCTTGCCCGCTTTCTTGCCGACCTCTAACCGACTGCAAACAGGATTGTTACGGGTCGGTTAGGGGCTCGATTCGCCCTGATTTTCCGTCTGACGTTCCGGAAGTCCCTCTCCCCGTGAGCACGATTGATCAGGCTGCTACTCGTCGACCCGAAGTGGAAATGTCCGCACCGAAACCCATGATTGCCCCGCGACCGGTGCAATCAGATCAACCGCTCCGGGCGTAAACGACTCCTCCGGAAGATACGGATAAATCCTTTCTTTTACCAGCATAACCCGGTGGTCGGAAATCTCGCGTGCCACCGTGACATGCGGCGAGAACTGCCTGTACGGGAGCGCCAGGTCCAGGGCTGCGTACAGGTTTTTGTATAGACGGTCGATCACGTCGTTTGGTTTGATTTCCCAGAAAATGAGTGGGGCGGACGGGTACGCGTCACCCAACCGCTCGAACTGAATCTCCGGGGCCGAGATGTCGGCTGTTTCCTTTCGGATAATCTGGGTCAGTTCGCCGAGTGAGCGTACCGTCTCAAACGGGGCTACGAGCACCAGACTCCCTGAGACCAGCGAGTAGTCGGGATCGAACCGTTCTCTGATCGGCCGAACGAGCGTTTCGATGGAATCAGGAAGAAACATGACGATCGCGAATCGAGTGGATCCTCGACCTTCCAGCTGTACCTGGCGATATCCGTACTGCATGTGGTTTCCGGTGCTGCTTAGCGGTAGAACACAATTTCGATCCGCCGGTTTCGGGCTCTGCCCTCGGCGGTCTGGTTATCGGCGACGAAGTTTTTTTCTCCCCGGCCGTAGGCGCGCATTCGGTCGGGGGAAACGCCGTTGGCGATCAGGAATTCCATGACGCGGCGCGCGCGTTTTTCGGACAGGGCTTCGTTGGCCTGGTCGGTTCCGATATTGTCGGTATAGCCGTTGATCTCCAGTTTGATATCGGTGACAAAGCTGAGCAAGTTTGCCAGTTTCTCTACTCGCTTTTTGTTGTTCGGGTCTATCTCGAAAGATCCGGGCGGGTAGTCGATATTGAGCACCATCGGTTCGGCGAACATGCTCATATCGATACATCCGTACCGATCAACCTCAACCCCGGCAATAGTATAAGGGCAGTCATCCAATCCATCCGGGACTCCGTCGGCATCGCTGTCGACCGGGCATCCCCGGTCGTCGACGGCCGCTCCCATCGGGTTTCCGGGGCACGCATCGAGATAGTCCGGGATCCCATCAAAATCGGAGTCCACCGGACAGCCGTAGATATCGACCCTGCCTCGGGCTTCGGCGGGAGTATCGGGGCAGTCATCGAGGCCGTCGGGCACCCCGTCGCGGTCTCCGTCGAGAGGACAGCCAAAGCGGTCGACCTCGACGCCGCGGACGGTCATGGCGCACTTGTCGAGGGCATCGGGCACACCATCGGCATCGGAATCCCGCTGTGATTCAGGCGGGACGCCTGAAGACGCCGGGCCGGAAGAAACCGCGGGCTGGGCAGGCCACACTTCATCGGAGCGCCACTCTGTTTTCGGCAGAGACGACCCGAACAACAGGGAGAAGGAAACGTGGGCGCCGAGCAGCAGGCGATCACGGCCCGAGTTTACGTCGGAAGAGAAGTCGGCTCCGCCGCCGGTCAAATAATCGGCAGTGCCGGTGACGCCAAGTCTGAGCTGCGGGAGCGGGCGGAACTCGACGCCGGCAAGGCCGGTGAGGATCAACTCGGTGGCGGCGAAATCGGTGATTTGGTTCTTCTTGCCGGTAACTGCGAGGCTTCGGTCGGTCTCGGGGTCGATCATTTTCCAGATCAGCAATCCCCCGCCGGCGCCAAGCTTGACGTTCAGTACGCTGGCCGGATCAAAGAGGAGCCGCTCGGCGGTGAGTGAGACGCGGGTGGCATCGAATGTGACCGGAGTCGCCGGCGACAGACCGTCGAAGGCCACGGTAGTGTCGGCTCCAGCGGTGTCGTTTTTGAGTTCCAGCCACGAGAGGGCCAGCCCGATCTGCCATCGATCGGCGACGCGGTGTCCGAGCATCACGCCATAACCGATTTCACGTTCGAAACTGAACACGTCGCCGCCGGAGAGAAACTGTGGCCCGCCGAATCCTCCGAACGCGTACCGGTACGGGTCTGCGGATGCAGAGGCATCCGCGAATCCAATCGAGAGTGTTGCTGTTATCAGCCAGAGAAACCTACGCATATTCGCCATCCATGCGCTGCGTATCAATACAGCTGTTTGAGTTCGGTGCCGGTATAGAAATGGGTCAGAATAGAATCGTAGGCCCAGCCCAGTCGCGCCTTTCCGATGGCACCGCACTGGCACATGCCGACACCGTGACCATATCCCTGTCCGGAGAACGTGATTGCCGTAACATTGCCCTGGCCGTCGCGGCCCAGTTTTGCCTCGAAGCGGTCCGACGGGAGGATCAGTTCGGGGTTCGAGGAGCGGCCGACGACCCAGCGAATCCGGTCTTTGTAGAACCGGTAGACGTCATCGCCCGTATAGACCTGCATCTGCATCACACGGCCGCCGGGTGACAGACCCACGACGCGAATATCGGTGATCGGCGTCAGGCGCATATCACGGCCGCGGTCGCGGGAGAGGTACTGCTCGAGGCGCCCGCGGAGCTGCGGTTCCGTGAAGATTTCTTTCCACGTATAGTACTTCGACCAATTACAGTCGGTATCCGCGACGGGTTTGAGGTAGGGCTCAGGCGAGCGGTCCCACACATCAACGATATCATCGGTCATCCCGCCACAGGTCGAATGGTAGTAGGCGTTGATGAACTGATCCTGATAGGTGATGACATACCCGGCGGTCGCGTCGATCGCCTCATTCACCAGTTTGTTTTCGATATTGACGCCCTGGTAGAGCTGGTCGATGATGGTCGACTTGAGGTCATAGGGTTCGTTGCCGTATTGCTGCAGGTGGGCCATGGTGTAGGTGCGGGCGGCGACGGCCTGCGCCTTGACGGCCTCGATTTCGTTCGCTTCGCGCGGTCCGATTTCCGGCGGGACGACACCACGAAGGTAATCTTCGACGTAAATGATGTTGACCAGTCTGAGGGACTGACCGTTCGGCAGGATTTTCATGATGCCGCGGTAGCGCGCGTCGTTTACCCTGATGCGGTTTCCGTGGCCGCGCGGAAGGATGTTGACCTCCTGCATGCCCTGCTGAATGAGATCGCCCCGGTTGTTCTCGACGCGGAGAGACCGGTTGCTGTTGCGGACAGTCACCGGCTGGCTCGAATAATAGACGGTCTGGACGTCGCCCTGCAGGCATTCAATCGCAAACGAGGCGTCGGAGGCCAGCGCCACCGATTCCGAGTTTTCCTCGAGGAGGACGCGCACGAAGGGCACGCGGATGTAATTGACGGCTGATTCTTCCTTGAGTCCGGGAACCGAGGCGCAACTCCAGACGAGGACGACGAGAAACAGACCGCAGGCGACGCGTATCAGGAACGCGAGCGGGCGGAATTTCGGCTTGGACCGTGTAGCGGTGCTGGTCATGGTGTCCGTCATCACAGCGTCGGCTGTGCAATCTTTCCCAAAACGGGGTGAGCATCCCTGCGCCGGCCGGTCACGGGCGCCGCGAGAGACTCGCCGCGCAGACAGGCCTCGCCCATTACAGCATATGCAGCCGCTTCGACCTGCCCCGACGGAATCCCGAGCGTATCGATGCGCTCGACGGACATACCGACAAGGCGGTCTCGCAGGCCACGCACGAAAAATCTGTTACGAGACCCACCGCCAGTCAAATACAATTTTCCTGCGGGTGCGTGTGTATCGGTGAGCCGGGTGACGCTCATGACGATTCCTTCGACGGTCAATTGTGCTGCGGTTGCCATCAGGTCCGACGGTGAGAGCGACAGTTCTCGGCCGAGGGTGAGGATGCGTTCCACCAAATCGGCGCCGAACGACTCGCGGCCGGTCGAGACGGATCGCGTTGCCGTGAAGGCCGGGTGCGCCATCAGCAGCGAGAGCATACGTCGGGATACCGTACCATCGAGCGCCGCGGCGCCGCCGCGGTCATACGGCAGATCGAACAATCGTCGGGCGAGCGCATCGCAGATGATATTGCCCGGTCCGCAGTCGGCGGCCCGGACGAGCGAGGTCGCACGACGATCCGGCAGATAGAAGTAGTTCGCAATACCGCCGATGTTAACGATGAGGCGCGAAGTCCTGGTGTCGGCAAAGAGGCGATGCATGGCTCCGGCGGTGATCGGCGCGCCTTCGCCGCCGACAGCGATGTCGGCCTGACGGAAATCACCGACGGTTATTCTACCGGTGACGGCGGCGATGGTCTCCAGGGAACCGATCTGGAGCGTGGCGCTTTCCTGTCTTCCGGAGAGGGTGACCTGACGGGGCAGATGTTGGATGGTCTGACCGTGAGACGCGACGCAGTCGACGGGGATCCGTCGGTTGGCGAGGCGTTTGGCGAAGGCACGGGCGGTTTGTCCCATGAAGCGTCCGAGTTCACGATCCAGCGACATCAGCTCGAGAAAGGGCAGCGCCGACGATTCCGCGGCGGACAACAGGCGCTGCCGGAGCGCGGGCGGATATTTTCGTTCGCCGCCGGTGATATAGCGGCAGGTACAGCCGTCGCTGCGCCGGGCCACGCTGACCAGCGCGAGATCGACCGAGTCGATCGAGGTTCCGCTGTTGATACCGAGGACGTTCAGTCGACGGCGTGCGTGGATGGCGGGCAGACGCATATCACAGAATCACTTTGTTCCCGAGGGTACACTTGACCGAGGCGATTCGTTCCAGCGAGCGCCGCAGTCGATCTTTGGGAATGTCGCCGCGCCGGACCGCTTCCGCAAACGCGTCCATCGCTTCAACGGCGCGGTCGGTATCCTGCCCGAACAACAGCAGGTCATGCCCGGCCATAAAGGCGGCGACGGTGCGATTGCCGAGATCGCCGAGCACCGCCGCACCTTGCATACACAGATCGTCGGTGATGACGGGTCCCTCGAAATTGAGGGTGACGCGCAGCAACTGGTCGATCATGCGGTGTGAGCCGGTGGCGATGACATTGTCGAACTCGGGCACGTGCATGTGCGTGGTCATGACCATGTCGACACCTGCGGCGATCGCCGCTTCGAACACTTTCGACTCCCGGCCGCTCCAGGTGCGCAGATCAAAGTCGGCGCTGGAGGTGACGACATGCGGATCGGCGGCGGCGGCGCCGAAGCCGGGGAAATGCTTGGCGCAGGACAGCACGCCGTTGCGGCGAGCGAGGTGGATGCTGGATCGGACAAACGGGATAACCTCATCGGGCGTGGCGCCGAACGAGCGGCCCTTGAGGCAGCTGTTCGCGTCGTTGAGAAAGAGATCGCACACGGGTGCGAGATTGAGGTTGATACCGAGCGATTCGAGGTAGACCATTGCCCGGCCGTAATCTTCGGCGTACGAGTCGTTCGCCTTGTACCGTCCGTATTCGGCGGGCGCTTTGAATTCGGCGGGGGCGCCGCGGAGCCGGCAGACGCGTCCGCCTTCCTGATCGATCGCAATAAACGGCGGCGAATCCGTGTACTGCCGTTTGATGGCGGCGATTGATTTTGACAGTCCCTGGGAGCTTCGGCAGTTGTCCTCGAAGAGTATGACTCCCCCAAGGCGGCGCTGTCGCGCCAGTTTCACGAAGGAATCCGGGACTCGTTCGCCGCGATAACCGACGATGAATAGTCGGCCGATGTTTTCCGGAGCTGTTGCAAGCATGTCCACCCCTGAATGCCCCCCGGGGCATATCCAAACAAGTTAATCCTACTATGTTTCACTAAACCGAACAGACGAGGTTTTTGCCGGAGCCTTTGGCGCGGTAGAGCGCCTGGTCGGCCGCGGTCACCAGATCCTCGTGTGACCGACCGTTCTCCGGATATGCCGAAACGCCCACTGACACGGTGATTTTCAGCCGTTCGCCTTTTTCGGTTTCGATAATCATCTCTTCAACCTGCGCCCGGATGCGTTCGCCGATATGCTCGGCTTCGAGCTTGGCCGTCTGCGGCAGGATGACGGCGAACTCTTCGCCGCCGTACCGGCAGAAGATATCAACGTCGCGGATGCACCGCTTGATGACGGTCGATAGATCGCGCAGCACCTCGTTACCCGCTTCGTGGCCGTACGAGTCGTTGATTTTCTTGAACCAGTCGATATCGACCATGATGATCGACAGCGGCAGGTCGTAGCGCAGGGCACGTTTCTTTTCCTCTTCCAGCTTGTGCACAAAGTAACGGTAGTTATACGTCGCGGTCAACTCATCGATCATGGTAAGTTCTTCGGTGCGCCGGTGCAGTTCGGCATTGTCGAGGGCCAGGGCGGCCGAGCGTGCGACGGACGTGAACTGCTGCATATCGCGTTCGGTGAAATGATCGATGCCGATCGACTCAGCGATGAGAACGCCCTTGGCCTTTCCGTGCGCCACCATGGGGACCACGAGCGCGGACCGGGCCCGCGGCTGCAGCGGCGCGTAGTCGTCGCGGCCGGTCAAATCTTTGATCCGGACGGGCTCTTCGAGCGATATGACCCGTGCGATCAACCTGGCGCCGTCGCCGTCGATTGCCTTAAACAGCCAGTTGGGGCGGCCCTCGATGGAGCGCGCCCGGTAGTAGTAGTGCCCCCAGCGGTCCAGCTGCACGACGGCGCAATACTGGTAGCGAAGGGTATTCGACATGATGCGGATCAGTTCCTTGACGATGCCGTCTTCTTCGAGGATAGCGCCCAGCGTGCGGGTATTCTCGTAGAACACCTCCAGTTGCGCCTGCGATTTTTCCAGTTCGGCGGTGCGGAGATTCAGGGTGTTGAAAAGCTTCACGAGGCGCGCTTCGGACTTGCGAAGGTATCGGGAAACATAGCTTATGGCGAGATAGTAGACCCACAGGAAGCCCAGGCGCATGGTGAAATCGAGGGCATTGCCGGGATCGAGTTCCCCCAGGACAAGGTAGGCATATGCCACCGAAACAAGCGCCACCGCCACCGTCGCGGGCCAGAACGTGAGCACGTAGGCGGCGACCGAGATAGTCATGAAGAAGAGGAGGTACATCGATGAAGCCAGACCGCCGGCAAGCGAAATGGCCAGCGGGACAAACATCAGGTCGTAGATGATAGCGGTGAGATAGGCGAGCTTGAGGTCGAACCGGCCTTTCATGGCGGCAGCGAAAACGGCGAGGTGTGCCGCAAACGTGGTGAAAACGAGCCAGAAAGTCACGGGATAGGCCCGGAAGAAGCCTGAGTGATACGCAAACCAGGAGAAGCCGAGCAGGGTCATGGCCCGGGTGATCAGGTAGATAATGTCCACCCGAGGCAGAAGGGTGCGATTTCTGTCGAGGAATAGTTTCATCGTCGTTCCGACCTATAGCAGGTATATCGGCGGAACACGCGGTTTATTTATTGTCGGTGAAGAGCTTATGCAGAAAAAGGTTTTGTGCGCGGGTGGAGGCGGACGATCTGCCGAACGGAGATAACGAGCACCCCAATGGCCAGCGCGAGCAACAGCACGGTCATAGCGGCCAGGATCACGTTCTCGGCCGGCCAGAAATCCGTAATGAGCTGGTATGTGAGAGCTGCAATGGTGGTGGCCATCATGAGTATGGCGGGAGCCAGCGTGAACCAGCTTCGACGTCCAGCTCGGTGGAGCCATGCCGTTGCGGCAATGAGGGTTAAAGCTGCCAGTAACTGGTTGGTAGCTCCGAAGACCGGCCAAATGAACTTCCACCCCTGTGACTGTGCCAGCAGGAACATCAGCACCACCGAGAGTCCCGAGTTGAACCAGAATTTTGTCATCACGGCCGGCGGGTTGGGTGTAAGGGCACGCCACAGTTCTTCGAAGAGATAGCGATTGAGGCGGACCGCCGAATCGAGGGTGGTTATGAGGAATCCCTCGACGATCAGAATCCCCATGACGGTCCCGAGCGCAAGGGACAATCCGAAGCCGTTGTGGAGAAGTTGCCCCATGGCGGTGGCAAAGGCGAGGATGGGGTTGCCGGCGCCGTCGGACGGCCAGGCGATGTGCATGTAATCGGCATAACTGATTGATGAGCCGATAGCAATCAGCACCAGAACGGCCAGCATCGATTCCAGCAGCATACCGCCGTATCCGATGGCTTTTGCCTGTGGTTCCCGGGCCAGTTGTTTGGATGATGTTCCGCCGGCGACCAGCGCGTGGAATCCGGATATGGCGCCGCAGGCGATCGTTATGAACAGGAACGGCCAGACCGGACCCATTTTGGAGGATCCGACAGCGATATTGGTTGTCGGGTAGGAGAGCGACAGGCCGTTGAATCCGCCCACTACGACCCCCACCAGCAGTGCGAGCATCCCCGCATAAAGCAGCTGGACGTTGACGAAATCGCGGGGCTGCAGGATCAGCCACACCGGCGCCTGACAGGCAAACATCGTGTAGATGGAAATGAGCACGGTCCACCAGAACGGCGACAGCGTGAGCGGTACCTGAAACCCGACATAGACGGAAGCAAATCCGATTGCGGTTGCGATAAGGTAGGTTTTCAGCGTTCCGACGTTGCGGCGGATCACGAACAGCCCGACAAGCGGGGCCATAAGCGTAATGAAGATCACCGAGGTCGAGGCAATCCCGCCCACGATGCCGAGGGTCTGTCCGTCTATCACGGTAGTACGGATGAGCGTCTGGTTTTCGTCGAGACCGAGTTCGGCGATGGGACGCATCGAAGTGAGCGACACGGCGGTCAGCGACAGGAAAGCCGAAGTCACGAGGATGATCAGGATGATGGTAAATATGATGAACAGCAAGAAGCCGGTTGGACCAAGGGCCTTGCGGGCGACCTCGGCCATCGATGCGCCGCGTTCGCGGACGGACGCAAATAACGCCACGAAATCATGTACGCCTCCGATGAAGATCGCCCCAATGACGATCCACAGCCAGGCGGGACCTACCCCGTAGAGAATGCCGAGGGTCGGGCCGACAATCGGTCCGGCGCCGGCTATAGTTGAGTAGTGATGCGCGAACAGGACCGATGCTTTGGTGGGGACATAATCTCTTCCGTCTTCCTGTGCGACGGCCGGGGTGGGGCGTTCTGACGATTCTCCCAGCGAGCGGGCAACATACCGTCCGTACCATCGATAGCCCGCGATGTAGCACAGGACCGCGCCAATCAGATATACAAGCACGTTCACGGTAGTCTCCCAGCCGGCCCGGGCCGATTACCCGGGTCGCCTCAGCTTCGGAGAATGCGCTCCGCTTTCAGGCGGACCGAGACCATACCCGCCAAAAAGCCGAGCGCTATGAGTATAATGCCGACCGATAGCTGCATGTACACAGAAAACGGCGGCGAGACTTTCATCTTCGCATCCGTCGGATTGTCGGGATCGTAGTGAATCGTCACGGCAGTGCCGACGGGGTACATCGACGCCATCGTGTCGGCCGCCTCGCGTCGGTTGTTCCGTCCTCCGAAACTCGGCATGGCCAGATCGGAGCTGTCGACATACGGGGTTCCATCGACCTGATAGGTGAAAACGACATTGGGACGGAAGGCACGATCGCCGATGACGCCGGAGGCGGTCACCACGGCTTGTGTTTCAGGCCAGTGGCTCATCACCGAATAGCGCTCGAATCGAGAGGCGGTGGTGTTGAGCAGCAGGCCGCCGCAGACAAGAAGCACGACCGCGATGAGAAGGCTGATGCGGCTCGTGGACCGTAGACGTGTCTGATTGGCTGAGGCCATCTCGAAGCCGGGTTTCCGAGTTTTGCGTTATCGGAGCATAATATACGTACTTTGTGTCGGTAGTTGCAGGGATTCTTTTTATATTGCCTTTTTGGAGGCCGACGGCAACTTTGCGAATCGGCCTAACGTAAAGCAGGAAGCGAATTTCAGGACGGGGAGCGACGATGCGACGGGCGATAATCATTCATCTTGCGGCGCTTGCGGGCATGGTTCTGTGCTGGTCCGCCGTCTACGGCTCGGTCTGGGAACACCAGGACGTGCTGGAGATATCCAGACTGCATACGATCGATGACGATCTCTGGGCGTTCGCCAACACGTTTCGTCTGGACGGGAGTGTCACGGGCGACGTGATATCATTCGCGTACCAGACCGACATCTCCGGCAGGGTGAACGGGTCCGTACAGACGTTCACGCGGTTTTTCCGTTCGAACGGGTCGATCGACGGGTCGGCGCGCGTGTTCGCACAGACGATCGTGTTGTCCGGTTTTATCGGAAGGTCGGTTGTTGCTTTCGGAGAGAGCTTCACGCTCGACAACGGTGCGGTGATCGGTCGCGACGCGCGGCTGTGGGGAAATCACATAATCATAAACGGTACGATTCGCAACAATGCCGAACTGACCGGTGGGCGGATCGAGATCAAGGGGACGATCGAGGGCGACGCAAAGCTTACGGCGGACCGTATCGTGATCATGCCGCCGGCGGTAATCCAGGGGAATCTGGTGTACGAGACGGAGGATTCCGCCGCGATCAGAATCGAACCGGGCGTGACCATTCTCGGTACGACGACCTGGGAACCGCACGTGGCGGAGTCGGAAGAGAAGGAGTCGTCGCTGGGGACGGATATCCTGCTGAGCATCTCGAGTTTGCTGGCAGCGTTCCTGTTCGGGATAATCGTGGTCCGTATATTCCGTCCCTACGCCGAGGAATCCTACAAGCAGCTCCGCACGCGGGCGCTGGTGTCGCTTGCGACGGGTGTGGTCAGCGTTTTTGCGCTGGGATTCTGCATTCTCGTACTACTGATCGCGGTGACATCGATCATTGCCGGCGTTATTCTGATCGACAGCGGGGGGCTCGCGATATTCGGCGGACCGCTGTTGATCATGTCGACACTGCTGGTTCCGATCACGAGCTTTTTGTCGGTGTCGGGCGCGGTGATTTTCTATTCCGGCAAGATTATCGTGGCGTTTGCGCTGGGAGCCGTGATACTGAAGGGGGCGCCGGGCCGGAGTCCGCTGCGATCCGGGACACTGCTGCTCGGCCTGTTTTTGCTCGGGATTGTTTTCGCGATTCCCTATGTCTGGGGACTCGCGTATCTGCTGGTAAGCATTCTGGGGGCGGGGGCGATTATCCTGGGCATTCGCAACTGCCCGCGCACCCACCCGTCGACAACTCAGTAGCCGCCCGCCACGCCCTGGCGGCGGGTATCCGCGACGGCCTGCATGAGGCCGGTCGACTCTATGAGGATGGCGTTCACGTTGCCGATGGGTTTCACTTCCTCGACGTCGTATCCCTCACGTATCAGACGCTGAATGACCGCGACGGAGTAGCCGCCCTGCTCAAGGGAAACCTTGTCCGGGATCCACTGGTGATGCACGCGCGGTTGCAGCACGGCCTCATTGAGCGACATGTTGAAGCGGCTCACGTTGAGAATAGTCTGGGCAACCGCCGAGATAATTTTGGATCCGCCGGGAGATCCGAGGACCATGCAGGGCCGTCCGTTGTTGAGGACGAGGGTGGGGGTCATGGACGACAGCATGCGTTTTCCGGGTACGATCTTGTTGGCGTCGCCGCCGACCAATCCGAACTGGTTCGGTTCCCCGGCCTTGATCGAGAAGTCATCCATCTCATTGTTGAGCAGGAAGCCGGCGCCGTCGACGGCCACGAGGCTCCCATACCAGCTGTTAAGCGTGTAGGTGAGCGCGACCATATTGCCGTCGGCATCGCACACGGAGAAATGCGTGGTTGCTTCGGTTTCAGGGCGCATGGGCATCCCGGGGCCGATCTGACTGGACGAGCCGGCGCCCGATGCAGGGATGAGCTCGCGACGAATCCTCAGGTACGCATCGTCGAGCAATCCGGCCGGGATCTCGTAGAAGTCGGGATCTCCGAGGTGGGTTGCGCGATCGGCAAATGCCAGCCGGCTGGATTCGACCAGGAGGCGCAGGTACTCGGGGGAATCGGGAAGCCAGGTGCTCATATCGAACGGTTCCATGATCTTCAGAATCTGGCCGAGTACGATCCCGCCGGAGGACGGCGGAGGCATCGAGTAGACATCAAGCGAATCAAACCGTACGTGAACAGGCGTACGCCAGAGCGCCTTGTATGCGGCGAGATCGTCGCGGGTGATCAGTCCGCCGTGTACGCGCATCGTAGAATCAATCAGCGCGGCGACCGCACCGGTATAAAAGGCCTCCGGACCTTCGGCGGCAATCTGGTACAGGGTGTGGGCGAGGTCGCTCTGGACGAATCGTTCACCTTTTGAAGGTGTTGCGCCGGTCGGCGCAAAGAGCCGTGCGGTTTCGGGATACCGTCGCAGGGAGTCGGCATGTTCGGCGAGCGTGGCAGCCAGCCGTTCATCGACGGTGAAGCCGGTATCGGCGAGATCGGCGGCGGTGCGCACGAGATCTTCCCAGGGGAGGGAGCCGTACTTCTGCCAGATAGCATAGAGGCCGGCCACGGTGCCGGGCACGCCGGCGGCTTTCGCGCCGACCAGCGAGTGTCCCTCAATGACGCGGCCGCTGTCATCGAGAAACATCGCCTCATGGGCCGCCGCGGGGGCGGTTTCCCGGAAGTCCAGGGTCGTGATCTCGCCGCTGGCGCCGTGGCGCATGACGGCAAATCCGCCGCCGCCGATATTTCCGGCTTCGGGGTTGACGACCGCCAGCACAAAGCCGACGACAACCGCCGCATCAAACGCGTTTCCGCCGTTCCTGAAGACTTTCACGCCGGCGTCGGTGGCGAGTGGCGCGGCCGACACTACGGCGGCACGCTCGAAATAACGGGTGACGTGTATATTGTCACACGCGGTGGGTGCAAAAAGGAGCCCGCAAACGGCCGCGAGGCCGGCGGGCGTCAGGAAACGAAAGGGATTTTGTCGTATCATGTCGGAGTGTGGCGTTCCTCAGCGTTTGTCTATGAGAAAGATAAGGCCGTCGGGATACTCGACTTCGAGCGCGAAACCGTCGCGCAAATCCTTGGCGGTCGTTTTTATCGGCTTGGCTTCCTCACCTTCGAGAATGTTAGTCATTTTGACGCGCGCCGACGTGAAACCGTATTTCTTCAGGTTGATCTGAAGAATGATCTCCCGCTTTCCGGTCTCGAGGCCGTCGGACAACTCTCCGGGCGGCGGCACCACGATGTAGAGGAGTCCTTTTCTGGAGCCCATGTGGCAGGCGATATCGACGGACGGGTCGCTGCAGAAGGCGGCCGGCTCGACATTGATGCCCGCGAGAACGGACTCCAGATGCGACAACTTCTGGTGATTGCCGCCGGAAGCGATGTCAAAGGAGAAGACGTAGAACTGACCCTTGAAGCGGGTGGAGCAGACGCCAACCGTCTTGGCGCCGACCTGTGCGAGTTTTTTCACCTTGGCATCGTCGGTCGATCGTATGGCGCCGTAGACGTAGGAGGGGAACGCGCCGCCTTTGTGCGTTATGGCGCCGATGTGATAATCCACCGTCGTTTTGATCCGGAAGTGATTGGCCAGCACCTGGCATTCTTTCAAATCTTCGTCGTATCTCGGCATCAGGCCGCAGAGGATGACGGTCTTGCCGGCCTTGACCAATTCGACAATCGCCTCCTGATCCTTCTCGGCCATGACTTCAGTCGAGGGTACGAACAGGAGGTCGTAGTTCTTCATCGATTCGTAGTCCCGGTTTTCCCGGATACCGTAGGGGATTTTGAGTCGAAGGAGGTCGTGACAGAATCCCGGCGCGGTCTCATCCATCAAGCGGCCGACATACAAAAACTCCTTGGGACTGGAGGTCAGACGCAGCCAGTAGTGGAGTCGGTTGGCGAGGATGGCGACTTTCGGCTGGAAGTCCATCTCCTCAAAACCGATCTGCTGAATGGCGGTGTTGAAGTTTCTTATGACGTCGTAGCCCGGAGAGACGGTGCCGTCGTTACGGAGGGGGGCGCCGTACCAGTGGTCGCGATCGGCCGCCATGTAGTGATTAATGCCTTTGAAGCCGGCCGCGAGGCCGGCGGCAAAGTAGAAACGCCGCGTGTTGTTGCTGATCGGCGCCATCGCCTCTTCGCGTGCCGGATCTTCGGCAGCCCGGCCGCAGGTGAACGACGCAGCGTAGGCGAATCCATATTCCGACTTCATGAACCGGGCCTTGTTGGTCAGATCGAAGTAGGTGCCTTCGGGAAACACGTTGCACCCGAGAAACGGCGCCCGGTCCTCAGGGACCAGATTATATGCCGGAAGCAGATCGCCGGAGGCGAAATACAGAGAGCGGAAGAACAGCGGCTCGACCGTGTAGGACGTAAAGACCTCTTCGAGGGTCTCGAGATAGCGGTTGAGCATCCATTCGCGAAACCGGAACCAGTCGAGGACTTTCGGGTAGTCCTCGATCTTGAGGTCGTGGAACTGCCTTGGAGGCTCGACCGCGGAGAAATCGGCGTTTTTCTCTTTGTAGGCAGCGTTGAGTTTTTTGATGTCCTCGTATCGATGCTGCAAAAACGGGCCGTAGAACTCAGCCACTACGTCGGGGTTGTAATCCGCGGAGTCGGGTTTCAGGATGCGGCCAAACGACGTTTCGTAGTCCAGTTCGACCATAAAGACCGGCCCACGGGGATGGACGTAGTTTTTGGTCGTCTCGATAAAGGACTTGAAATAACTCCGAAGCTGGAACTGGTAGTTTTTGTGAAGGTAGGACGGCAGGTAGCCGCCCTCGACCCCGTAATCATCGGGCATGGTCAGTTCCTGCCCTTTGGCGTCGCGAGCGAGAATCCGGAGGTCTTTGTACAGGAACGAGGGGAGCCCACCGTATTTGATCTGTCCCGCGACCCAGGGACCGGGGCGAAGGATGACCTTAAACCCGAACTCACGTGCCAGTTCGAGAAAGACGATGAGATCCTTGCGGGGATCATCGGTACCGATGAAGTCGATGTTTTTCCTGTTACCCTGGTGGACATTCCATGGCACGGCGGTGGAAATGATCCGGAACCCGGCGCGTTTGATGCGCTCGAAGCAGATCGACCAATAGCGTTTTTCGACCCGGAAGTAATGTAACTCGACAGCGAACGGATCGTAGGTTTCCTTGCCAATGGAGAACTTATTTCCAATGACCCCTAACATATATATCCTTATGTTGTAATGACTTACCGAATATCAGACGGCCGGATAAAAAACCAAAATATCCCCCATCCCGGCAATTGTCAACACAAATAATACAACTGCATGTTATACAATATCTTAACTCGGTAATACGTATTGTTTAGTACTTTGACGGATTTTGACAAAAAAGAAGCGCCCCCGATAGTCGGGGGCGCCAAGATTCAGGCTCAGTCGGGGGGCTTACTTCAGCATCAACATCTTTCTGGTGTCGGTGAAGTTCTCAGTTGAGAGGCGGTAGAAGTAGACGCCACTGGCGACGCGAGTACCGGCATCAGTGGTGCCATCCCATACGACTGTGTGTTCTCCGGCTTCCATCGCCGTATTCACAAGAGTCTTTACTTTCTGCCCCAGCAGGTTGAACACGTCCAGCGTGACATCGCCCGCGGTCGGGAGGGCGAAGCCTATGGTGGTAGACGGGTTGAACGGGTTCGGGTAGTTCTGGAGCAGAGAGTAAGTCGACGGGACTTCGATATCACCCGGCTGGGCGGCATCGGAAGGATCCTTGATAACGACTTTGCCGGTCCAGATCGGGAAAATGACGTCACCAGCGGTATATCCGCCGGCAGTCTGCCATATAACCTGGGGAGAGACCATCACGTTGGCCGTGTCGAGGACGATAGAGTCGGTCGCCGTCCAGTCGGTAACACTGAAGTAGTAGGTGGCCCAGTGATCCCAGGTTCCGTTTGCAGGGACACCGGGAACGCCAAACGCCACGGCGTTAATCAGAAACCTCTTCGCGGCATTGGTGGTATCGATGTTGTTTTTGTACATGTAGCTGACGATGGCAAACGGATTACCCTGGATGTGACCGGGTACGCCGATCACGGAGTCCAGGAGAACGTTCGGATTGTCCCAGACAAACCCGAGAGTTGCGCCGACGATGGCCTGCAGGTCGGTCCACATGTACAGTTCAACGGCAAAGGACGAGTCATTTCCGCTGATGTCAGGGCGGGTCGCGACGAGCTTGACGGAATCGGGCGCCCCGAGATCGTCAGCGGCGACCGGCACGGCTGTGACCAGCAGGAGCCCCAGAAAAATTGATAACACTAGCGACTTCATGGTCAAAATGCCTCCATGTTCTGTATCTTCAGTATCCTTCGACTCTCGAACTGAGAAAAGTAATAAGGTGCGCTTCCGCAACGTAAAGATACGAAAGTACGCACCGGGCTACGATATACCATTGACGAAAACGAGTCAATAAAAAAGTAACCCAATTGTACGGGGTCTACTTCTTATAACCGTTGTCTAACAATCCGGTTCGGTAAAGCGCAAAATCTGTGCCGGAGCCAAAAAGCCCGGTTTCAGGCAACCAGCAATCCTGATGCCCGATCTGAAGCGAAACGGCCGCTCCGGGATTTGCCCGGAGCGGCCGTCAAAGTCACTGAGCGAAACACCACCTGTCAGTTACAGGCGGGGTTGCACGGCATTGGCGCCGGCCCACCCAGAAACAGGAAATTGACCAGATAGATGAGGTCCGACAGGTCCAACGCACAACCGACGTCGCCGTTGATATTCGCCGCGCCGGAGCATGCCGGAGCGGGTCCCCCGAGGAACAGGAAGTTGACGAAATAGATCAGGTCGGACAAATCGACCGCTCCGCCGGCATCATCGTTGACGTTGCCGGTCTGGCCGATACAGCACCCGGCGAGGTAGAGCGCACCCGGGTCAATAGTCGGGACAAACGGTCCGATGGGCGTAATCAGCTCGTTATTGCGGCTTCCCCACGAGGTGGTATCAACCACGATTGGAGTCACCCGCGTGTAGTTGCTGGGAATCCGGAAGTAGAGTTTCATGACAGGGCCGGTGCCTGCGGGCATCCAGTCGGTGGTTCCCGGCGAACTCGCGGTGATCAACACGGAGAACCGATCGTTGGCGATGTCGTATCCCTGAATCTGCACGGTCATGCCGTCGCATCTCGTACCCGCAACGGAAACCGAATCCAGCAGCACACTTTCGTTGTTGGCGATTTTGAACGAGTACTCGATACTCGAAACCTGCAGCGTATTGGTCAGGCTGATCGTCACCGGCACAGATGAGCCCGGGATCGCTTCGACAGAATCCGCGATGATCGTATCGGCCTGCGCCCAGACGTAGCGGTTGAGGCGTTCTTCCCCAACGCCATTGGCGTCGTCCACGATGAGCGAGACGTCGTATAATCCCGGCTGGGTATAGGTATGAACTGGATTCGGGTCGGTCGACACACCGCCGTCGCCGAAATTCCACGACCAGGAGGTCGGGCTAAACGGTGACTGGTCGGTGAAAGTCACCTGCAGCGGCACAGGGCCGTCGGTGGCAGTCGACGTGAACCGCGCGATTGCCATCGACGACAGGGCATTGTTCGCGTTGATGCGTCCGGTCCCGAGGGCGCCCGCGTACGACGGGTTGATGGCATCGATGTTATCGGTGGTTGCCATGATGACGCTGTCAATCTGCGACTTGGTCAACGACGGCATGGCAGAACGGATGAGGGCCGCCAGCCCGACTACCATCGGCGCAGCCATCGATGTTCCGGAGTAGGTATCGATATCGGGCGAGTATTCGTTTGACACGGTAGACAGGATGAGCGAGCCCGGGCCGGAAACGTCGACCCAGGCGCCGTAGTTGCTGAAATCCGACTTGCCGTCGCCGGAGGTGGTAGAGGCGACCGACAGCACGTTGGTGCCGTAGCCGTCCAGCTGGTCCGGGCAGTCGCAATCTTCGTTACCGGCGGCATGCACCAGCGTCAGGCCGTTGTTGATGGCGTTGACGATTGCGGCGGCCTGCGTGGAGCTGCCGCCCCACGACATATTGATGATGTCGGCGCCCATGAGAACGGCGTAGTCGATCGCCTGGGCGCAGTTGAGCGGGTTGACGTAACCGAGGCCGTCGTTGGCGCGTCCGCCGGTGCGAAGGGCCATGATTCGCGGTCCCCGGAAGGAGCGATGGGAGTTCGCCCAGCCGCCCGCGACGCCGACGACGTCAGTGGTGTTGTTGGTAACCGCAGCGGCGATGCCGGCACAGTGGGTGCCATGGCCGTCGAAGTCGTTGGGGTCGCGGTCGGGCGTCCCGCCGTCCTCGCCGTCGGCCACGGTGAATCCTCCGCTAAAGAAGTCCCATCCCACGAGGTCGTCGATTTTGCCGTTGCCGTCGTCATCGATGCCGTTGATATCATCGTTGTCGTATACGATTCCGTCGCCATCGATATCTTCACCGGGATTCACCCAGATATTGCCGGCGAGGTCCGGGTGGAGATAATTGACGCCGCTATCTATGATGGCGATGATAACGGAGTCGGAACCTTGTTCGTAGTCCCAGGCGGACTCGAGCTGCAATTTGGTTCGATGCCACTGATTGGTGAATTCGGGATCATCCGGCGTAGCCGTCACCGGCATCGCATACAGGATATGTACATCGCGGATTCTCGGATTCTGAAGAAGATCGGTGCGGACCGCCTCGAGATCGGCTGATTCGGGGAGTGTCAGCTGGTAGATTCGCGCGAGCCGGTTTTCCTCCACGCTGGCGGCGAGGCCGGCCTCGCGCCATGGGAAGGCCTTCTCGGCATCGGAGACATTGTGCTTTTGCATGAGCAGGTCGACGGAGGCGATGCCGAGCGATACGGAGCCGAATCCACGCTGGACCTGTTGAATCACGACGTCCGATTCGAATTCCACGACCAGCGTGCCTCGGATCAGCATCGGCTCAGCCTTGGATCCGTCCGAACTGACACTGGCCCAGCCGGATGCCGAGACAAGCACGAGAATCGCCAGGACGGTCAGAAACATACCCGTGCGGGTGACGCGCGTTGCCATTGCAGTGTTCCTTTCGATATCGATATGTCTGCTTAGCTCTCTTTATTATCCTAAACGACAGGATCGGCTATTCTCTTAACTGCCCGATAGTCATAACGCTTTCTCCGGCACGGCAGTTCGCGGGTCGGCAGTCGACCTTCGGTATCGGCGCCGGTGAAGGTACAGTGAGGTTTTTGTGACAGTATGACTGGTACCCGGTGTCAGGCCGGTAATCGGCCGAACAATTACAATATACACCGCAGGGGCGTTGAGACAAACAAAAAAAGGCCGCTCTCCCGGAGAGAGCGGCCTTTGTTGTCTAACGTACTGAGCGAACTCAGTCAGCTATCGCATGCATCCAGGTGCGCTTAGCAGCCCGGGATACAGCCAGCCGGAGCCGGACCACCAAGGAACAGGAAGTTCACGAGGTAGATCAGGTCGGACAGGTCGAGCGCGCAGCCAAGATCACCGTTGATGTTGGCAGCAGCCGGACAGGCCGGGGCCGGACCACCAAGGAACAGGAAGTTCACGAAGTAGATCAGGTCGGACAGGTCAACCGCACCACCGCCGTCGTTGTTCACGTTACCCGTGAAGCCAATGCAGCAGCCCGCGGGCAGCGGCCGAGTGGCCAGCGGCATGTTGTTGGTAAACCAGGTGCGACCGGCCTGGATGGCGTTCACGAGGTCGGCCTCGACGCCGTCGCGCACGGTCGCCTGAACGATCCAGTATTCCAGCGTATCGCCGGCGGCCAGGGTGTAATCCTGGAAGATCGCCATGGCCATGTGCTGGTCTTCGGTCGTCGGGTCGATCGTGAAGCCGGTCTCATCGGTCATGTTCCGCCACAGCTCGATCGGGATGAAACCACCTGCCGGGAATACAAAGGTCGGGTTCGACGCAGTGTAGAACCGTTCGGGCGGAGTGCTGGTGTTGACGTTGGCACCGGTCGAGTTGTCACGGAAACCGATCAGGGCAGCGCCGCCGAAGCGACCGCTGTTGTCCTGGCACTCGAGGCTGTCACCGTGCGACTCGTTGACCTCACCGCCGCGCTGATACAGGACACCGTTCACCGGAACCTGGCCGGCTGAGTTATCGGTGCCGGAATCCGACGGGATATCCCAGTCCCAGGCCTCGCCGATGACCAGACCGCTCTTCGCGGCGCCCGTCTTCGACCATATCGCAACGCGATGGATGATGAAGGTGGCGTCGCCCGCATCCTGTGCTCCGTACGAGGTCTTCTCGAGAATGAGCGAGGTATCGGTGGTGGCAAAGAATCCCGACCAGTAGGCATCATAGGTGCCACCGGTCAGCGAGTCGGCCAGCAGACCGGGCGCATCGTAGCCCGCGTCGGCCAGCGGACGGAAGGCCTGTTCCGTAGCCAGCGAGAGGCTGAAGATCGACCAGTTAGCCGCGATGGTGGTGTCGGTACCGTCAACCGTATCGACCCACATAACGACCGGCGAGTTGTCGTACAGATAGACGCGGGCGTTACCCGGAATGGTGTCCAGGCCCGGCAGCGCGTCGCACTCGTCGCCGGTCATCCAGAAGTCCATGTTGGTGCGACCGGAGTCGGCGCCGGCGATACCGTCGTTACCGGCACGGCCGCTGTTCCCGTTGTTGCCAACGGTGAGGCTGATGTATCCGGTGGTGATGGTATCCCAGGCGAGACCGACGATCGTGTCGGCGATAATCAGGTTGATATCAAGGCTGATGGAGTCGCGAACGGTCGGCTGGTCGACACGGAGGACGACTCTGCCGATCAGGTTGACGACGGAACCCGGGTTATTAACCACGCCGCCGTTGTTCAACGTCACCAGGGCGGTGTCGAAGTTGTTCGGGGCGATACCGAGGTTCACGGCCACCTGGTTGCAGGCGAGCCAGTTGGCCGGGCCGGAATCCTGCTGTGTAACCAGCGTCCCGGTCAGCGGAGCAGTACCCGAGTTCTCGATGATCAGGTTGAACGACGAATCTTCACCGTGGTTCAGATAGGTCGGGAAGCCGATCACGGTCGGCGAGACGTTCGGGTTGGCTTCGACCACCGGCTCAACGCAGGGCAGACGGAACCAGCGAACCGGGTTGCGGGTCAGCGTCTCGGAACCCTGCGAGCCGATACCCGGGGCCTTGTCGTGGATGTACATCACGTCAATGAAGTAGGAGCCGGTGTAGGACGGATCGGGATCAACTTCGTCGACCGCCTCCATCGGGAAGAGGAGGGAACCGAAATCGGCGTTGTTCATACCGTAGCGGGCCATGGCCGGCCAGTTGTCGCTGGCGCAGTCGTTGGCACCATCGACCACGGTATCGCAGTCCGGGGTGTAGGAGTTGGTCAGGTTGCGAGCCGCATCCCAGGCCAGACCGTTGAGGCCGCCGGAGACGGACAGCCAGAGGTCGCCGTTACCGTTGCGGCCGGCGCCGAGGTCGGCCGAGCAGTCGTCGATCAAACCGTTGTTCGGATCGTTCGACTGCACCCAGATAACATACAGGCTGGTGTCGCACTGGGAGATGCTGACGGCACGGGTGTTCAGCGAGTTGACGTCCATCACACCGCAAACCAGGTTCGGGCTCCACTCGGCGTTATGAACCGTCGAGATGACGCCCGTGTTGCTGGCCCAGTGGAACACGCGGCACTGGCGACCGGTCGCGGTCGAGCCATCGTACACGTTGGCGTTCCACACGATGTGGAGGTTGTCGTTGGTATCGTAAATACCGGTGCTTTCAAGCCAGGCACGGTGACCCGGGACGCCAACCGGATAGTTGGTGATATTGACCACCGGGCCGAAGGACTGACCCATGTTGTTGGATTCACGGTATGCCACATCACGATCCGAGGAGCCTTCCGATTCACCGGCGGCCGGGATCGTGTAGCAGACGGCAACCTTCTGCGAGAGGCGGGACGCAATCACGTCCTGCGAGATAAAGAAGCTGGTATCGATGATCTGGCCTTCCCACGTGTTGGCATCGCCCAACCGGCCGCGTACGCGCCAGAACACGATCGGCTCGACACCGGCATCCGACGCGCCGTAGTTGCACGCGTAGGTGAAGGTATCGGTGCCGTTGACATGATACTCTATTTTGGGCCAGATCAGGTTGTCGGCGGTGTAGAACAGATCTTCGAGCGCATCGCCGATCCGGTTCGTGGCCGAGAAGTCGCAGTATCCGTCCAGGGTGTTGGCCTGATCCCAGAACACCTGGGTCTGGAAGTCTTCGCCGGTGTTCGGGGAGACGTGGGCGCCGAACACGACCGACGACAGCTCACCGCTGATCGACGGGCTCGGAGGCCGGACGTCGATGTTGGCGAAACCGGCGCGCTGGACGTTCGGATCCACAACCGGGCAGCCCGCACCGCCGTTGAGCGGCAGGGTACCGGTGATCGGGTCGAACATCTGGAACGCGACGGTACGGTCACCGGTCACGTTGAGCGACGGACCGAAGGTGTAACCGAAATGGATCTGCGGGCCACCACGCCAGTCGACCAGACGACCGATGGTGGAGTTCCCCTGAATGTCGTAGTACGTAAAGCCGATCTGCCGGCCGGCCGAACCACCGTCCATGGCCTCGAGGCCCACGGGCCAGTTGATCCGGGTACGCACAGCATCGCTGCCCTCAGCACCAATCTTCTGCATCTTCGGCTTCAAGACAAAATCATATGCTTCCATCTTGTTGATAGCCGTGTTCTTGGCGACAGCCGAGACGCTCAGAAGCCCTACCAGTACCAGGGACAGGACAAAGAACAATGAAATCTTTCTTGCCATTCTTTGATCCTTTCGACGGATTGAAGTTCCCAACGTTCACTCTGTTTTGTCATCCGTGGCGGCCGCGGCGGCGATTCGCCGGGCGTCAGCGGACAAGATCTTCACGCGGTGTGCAGGGTCACACCGTCGGCACGTGAAATTGTTACTCCCTTGTAGATTACACCTCCTTTCACGAACCGCACATACCGTGCACGTGCAGGTCGCAGACTAACATATCGCCCTCAGGTTAGCGTAAACACTGATTGAGGTAGCACACGCATTCTTGAAAAGGTTTGTTCCAAGCCAGTGCCGGTAATACGCGGACAGCACCAAAGAAAGAGAGACGTTCCAAGGCGCGGAGCGCGCGTTACGCCCGGACGTGCGAGTAAATGTTGTTTGTAGCCAGTTTTTTTCCGAGACCCTAAGTCAGTAATAAAAATACGACTGGTTCAGGCTTTTGTCAAGACAATAACCCCCCCTGAATCCGCCGTATGGCTGCGGGGCCGACAGGGAAAAAGCCGCCCCGTGGAGGGGCGGCTTTTCGGAGTATTAAGAGCCTGCCGAAGTGCTTATTGTGGAGGCTGCGGGCCGTTGTTGTACATGAAGTTGATGAGGTAGAAGATGTCGGTCAGGTTGACACCTGTGTCATCGTTAACATCGGCCACATCCATAAGCAGCGGAGCCGGTCCGCTCCGGAAGAGGAAGCTGACCAGCACGGCTAAGTCGTTCATGGTGTAGCGACTATCCAGATCGATGTCACCCCGCAGGGCATTGACCACCACCAGACTCGTGGTCAGCGTATCGGCCAGTCCGCTCGGGTCACTGGTGATAAAGGTGAGCGGAGTCGATGTGCCAACATCCGTCAGGTCAGGCTGCCAGATGAATGTTCCGCCGGTCGTGGTCGGAGCGAATGTCGCTCCGGGGAGGATCGGATCGATCGGCGTACAGGTGGTTGTCAGCGGGTCCAGATCTGGATCATATGCCGCCACCGGCAACTGGTACAGCGTGTTGGCGGGTATCACAATCTGGATGGACAGGGCTGTCGTAAACGTCGGGGCCTGATTGCCGGCCTCAAGGACGTTTATTGTCACCCGCTGCGTGTCAATAGCGCCACCGACATCGGTCGCCCGGAACAACACCCCGTAGGTGCCGGCCTGGGTGAAGTCCGGCGTGAAGATGAACGTTCCGAGGTTGGAGAAGGAGGCGTTGTACACAGCGTTGCTGTCCGGCAAATCAGAGACTGAGATGGTCGCAAAGTTGCCACCACCGTCCGGATCGACAGCGCTGACGCGGAAATTGAGCGAGTCGCCTTCGGAGATGGTGAAGGGACCGGCTCCATCCGGGAAGCCCAGATCCGGCGGCTGGTTGACGTTGTTGACCCGGTACTGAACGGACGGATAGACAACCTCCACCGCAGGGTCGATGGCGTCGATGACATAGTAATCGACGTTGTACAACGAGAACGAACCGAAGTTGTTGCCCTGCGTGTAATCGGGGGTAAACACGAGGGTACCGGTGCCGTCGCCGTTGTCGGTAAATGTCATGTTGGTGGCCAGCGTATCGGCGGTGCCACTCAGGTCAGCCCGGAGGGATGGGATGTTTCCGTCGGGATCGGTGGTGAACACCGTGACGGTAAGAGTCTGTCCCTCGTTAACGGTCTGAGCGGTCGGGAAGGGCAGAATGAAACGAGGCGCCTGGTTCACGTTGGTCACGGTAATGGTCACGACTTGAGAGTCATACAGCAGCGGGTCGATAGCGTCGATCGCGTAGAATATGACCTCATGAAGGCCCGAATCCGCGAAGGTCGGTGTCCAGGTGAATGTCCCGTTACCCAGAATGGTGCCGCTGGGGACAAAGGTCGCGCCGGTCGGCAGCGGACCGGTCGCCACGGTCGGCGGGGTCTGATCGGGGTCGGTAGACGATATCTGGAACTGCAACTGCGAATTTTCCGCCACAACGTAGTCCGGGATCGGGTTGAGCACGGGCAACTGGTTGCCTGCCTCGAGAACCTCGATCGTGATGGTGACGGTATCGGCCGATCCAACCTGGTCGGTCGCGATGACGCCAACATCATAGATTCCGGCAGCCACGAAGTTCGGCGTCCAGCTGATGGTCGCAGATCCGTCGCCGTTATCGGCGAAGGAAGCGCCGGTGGGCAGGGTGCCGGAGACCGTACTCAGAGTAACCGGACCGCCATCGGGATCGAAGGCCGTGAAGCTGAAGCTCAGCGCGGCGCCCTCGGTGACGAACGGAGCCGGGATGGAGTCGAACACCGGCAACTGGTCGCCGGCCTCGATCACCTGGATCAGCACCGTCATACGCGTCACATCGAATCCGTCACTCGCGCTGAACTGCACATAGTACAATGCCGAGGGACCGTCGCCGGCCTGTGTGTAGTCCGGATTGAATTCGAAAGCGGCTGTACCTGTGCCGAGATCCACGAGGGTCGCGTTATCCGGAAGCGTGCGGGCGAAGATGGTAGGCGGCGTGGCGCCGTCCGGATCCGTGGCGCTGATCAACAGCGACAGCGTTTCACCTTCGGTGATAATCTGCGGTCCGACCGGTTCGAAGACCGGCGGGTCGTTGACTTCGACGACGTTGACAACGATCGTGGCGGTGTTCGAGAGGGCCGGCGAGCCCTGATCAACCCCGAGGATACTGAATGTCCGCTGCCCGAGGTCGGCGGCGGTCGGAATGAACCGGAAAGTACCGGTATTGTCGCCGTTGTCCACGAAGGTCGCATTAGCCGGCAGGCTGACTCCGGAGAGCAGCACGCGAGGATTCGCGGCCGGACTGGTGGAGTCGGAGGCCGTCACCGTGACAAACAGGGTGTCGTCAACCACTACCCCGTACGGCCCGCCGGTGACGATAGAGGGCGGCTGGTTGATATCGACCGTGGTCAGGCGGAACCCGAGCACTCCCGTCTGCGGCGGTGTGCCACCGTCGCTGGCAATCACAAACACTGAGTCTGCGCCGGCCTGGAAGAAGTCCGGTGTATAGGTGAAGGTCGCCGTGCCGTTGTTGTTGTCCACGAAGCTATACTGCGTGGAGTTGATCGCCGTATTGATCGAAAGCGCCGGTATGGTGCCGTCGGGATCGGTCGCGGTGAAGGTGAGCACCAGCGAGGTTCCCTCGAAGACCGACGTATCGGGCTGGGCGGTGAAGACCGGCGGGCGGTTTCCGGCTTCGTTGACGGTGATCGTGACAATCTGAGAGTCGGCTGCAATGCCGTCCGATGCGATAAACGTCACCGTGTACACCCCGGACTGAACGAAGTTCGGCGTGAAGCTGAACGACGCCGTGCCGTCCAGATTGTCGGCGAACGTCGCATTCTCCGGCAGATTCTCAGCCGTCAATGTCGGGAAGGTACCGTCGGCGTCGAATGCGGTGATGGTCACCGCCAGCGTCTGACCCTCGACAATCGTCGTGTCGTTGAAAGCCGTCAGGACCGGAATCTGGTTACCGGCATCGTTGACGGTGATCACGACGTCCTGTGAGTCTATATCGATACCATCACTCGCCAGGAAGCGCACCGTGTATGATCCGGCCTGCGTGAAGTCCGGATCAAAGACAAAGGTGCCGGTACCGTTAAGGTTGTCGGTGAAGGTCGCGTTCAGCGGTACGCTGGTCGCAGACAACACCGGCGTAGTGCCGTCGGCATCGCTGGCCGAGACGGCAAAGGTCAGGTTGGTACCCTCGGTTACGTTCGCATCCGGAATGGTCGCCAGTACGGGAGCCTGATTGGTCTCATTGACCGTGATGGTGACGACCTGCGAATCGACCGCAAGCGAGGCATCGAGCGCCTTGAAGACGATGCTGTACGTGCCGCTCTGCGTGAGGTCCGGCGTGAAGGTGAAGTCACCCGAGCCGGTACCGTTATCGGTGAAGGAGGCGTTGGCCGGGAGGATGGTACCGCCCAGCTCGTATGCCGAGAGTGTCGGTATCTCGCCGTCCGGATCTATGGCACTGATTACGACGGCCAGGGTCTGGCCTTCGATAATGGTCGTATCGTTGATCGCGGCCAGAACCGGCGGCTGGTTGCCGGCGTCAGTCACCGTCACCACCACCAGCTCTTCATCCGTCAACAGCGAGTCGTCCGTCACCGTAAAGGTGATGTTGTACGTACCCGACTGCATGAAGTCCGGAATGAAGTTGAACGTCGCCGTCCCGTTCCCATTATCTACAAACGTCGCATTCAACGGCAATCCCGTCGCCGTGATCGACTCCAGATTACCGTCAGGATCGGACGCCGTGATCGACAGATTCAACGTCGAGCCCTCCGCAACCGTCTGAGGACCGATCGGAGCTAGCACCGGAGCCAGATTGATCTGGTTCACCGTGATCGTCACCTGCTCCGCATCCGTCCCAAACAGGTTGTCCGTCGCCGTGAAGATCACGTTGTACACGCCCTGCTGCGTGAAGTCCGGCGTGAACGTAAACGTCCCCGTCCCGTCGCCGTTATCCGTAAACGTCCCGTTCACCGGCACGTTCGTCGCCGTCAGCGACTGGATCGTCCCGTCGGGATCGGTAGCGCTGATGCCAAACGTCAGCACCTGACCCTCGTCAACCGACTGCGGACCGATCGCCGACAACACCGGCGCCTGGTTCCCCGCCTCCGTGATGGTGATCGTGACTGCCTCGTTGTCGCTCAGCAGGCCGTCACTCGCCGTAAACGTGATGTTGTACACGCCCGATTGCGTGAAGTCCGGCGTGAAGCTGAAGGACGCCGTCCCATCACCATTATCCGTCAACGTGGCATTGGCCGGAAGCGGCGCCGCCGTTATCGACGGGAACGTTCCATCCGGATCGGAAGCCGTCACCGTGAACGCAAGAGTCGCGTTCTCCGTGCCCGAACGTGGTCCGATCGGATCCAGAACCGGAGCCAGGTTCACCTGGTTGACCGTGATCGCAGCAACCGTACTTCCCGTCGCCAGACCGTCGTCGGTCGCCGTAAAGGTCACGTCGTATACGCCCTGCTGCGTGAAGTCCGGCGTAAAGCTGAACGAACCCGTACCGTTTCCGTTGTCCACAAAGGTCGCGTTCGCCGGTACGTTCGCCGCCGTCAGCGACTGGATCGTCCCATCGATATCCGTCGCCGTCACCGTAAAGGCCAGCGTCTGCCCTTCGTTCACCGACTGAGGAGCGATCGGCGTCACCACCGGCGGCTGGTTGCCACCGTCCGTCACCGTCACCACCACCAGCTCATCATCCGTCAGCAACGAGTCATCCGTCGCCGTAAACGTGATGTTGTATGTACCCGATTGCGTGAAGTCCGGGGTGAAGCTGAACGAGCCGGTGCCATCGCCGTTATCCGTAAAGGTCGCGTTCGCCGGCAGCGGCGACGCCGTCAGCGACTGCAGATTGCCGTCCGGATCGGACGCCGTTACCGACAGATTCAACGTCGAGCCCTCCGCCACCGACTGCGGGCCGATTGCCGCCAGCACCGGCGCGAGGTTCACCTGGTTGACCGTTATGGCGACCACTTCATTATCGGTCGCCAGACCGTTGTCCGTCGCCGTAAAGGTCACGTTGTACACGCCCTGCTGCGTGAAGTCCGGGGTGAACGTAAACGTCCCCGTCCCGTCTCCATTATCCGTAAACGTCCCATTCGCCGGCACGTTCGCCGCCGTCAGAGACTGGATCGTCCCATCCACGTCGGTGGCGCTGACACCAAACGTCAGCACCTGACCTTCGTCCACCGAACGAGGACCGATCGCGGCCAGAACGGGCGGCTGGTTGCCGGCGTCAGTCACCGTCACCACTACCAGCTCTTCATCCGTCAACAGCGAGTCGTCCGTCACCGTGAAGGTGATGTTGTACGTACCCGACTGCGTGAAGTCCGGAATGAAGTTGAACGTCGCCGTCCCGTTCCCATTATCTACAAACGTCGCATTCAACGGCAATCCCGTCGCCGTGATCGACTCCAGATTACCGTCAGGATCGGACGCCGTGATCGACAGATTCAACGTCGAGCCCTCCGCAACCGTCTGAGGACCGATCGGAGCTAGCACCGGAGCCAGATTGATCTGGTTCACCGTGATCGTCACCTGCTCCGCATCCGTCCCAAACAGGTTGTCCGTCGCCGTGAAGATCACGTTGTACACGCCCTGCTGCGTGAAGTCCGGCGTGAACGTAAACGTCCCCGTCCCGTCGCCGTTATCCGTAAACGTCCCGTTCACCGGCACGTTCGTCGCCGTCAGCGACTGGATCGTCCCGTCGGGATCGGTAGCGCTGATGCCAAACGTCAGCACCTGACCCTCGTCAACCGACTGCGGACCGATCGCCGACAACACCGGCGCCTGGTTCCCGGCGTCGTTCACCGTGATGGTTACGATTTCAGCATCGGTTACCGATGAGTCGTCACGGGCCGTAAAGGTGACGTTATAGATACCGGCCTGACTGAAATCAGGCGTGAAACTGAAACTGCCCGTACCGTCACCATTGTAGGTAAAGCTTGCGTTGGGCGGGAGCGGCGCGGCTGTAATAGCCTGCAGATTGGCGTCCGGGTCTGAGGCGGTTACCGTAAAGGCAAGGGTAACACCTTCAGTAGTCGAGCGCGGCCCTATGGAGGCGAGCACCGGAGGCAGGTTCACCTGATTGACGGTGACGACCACCAGTTCGTCATCGGTCAACGAACCATCGTTCGCCGTAAAGGTGATATTAAACGTGCCGGCCTGCGTGAAGTCCGGATTAAACGTAAACGTGCCCGTGCCGTTCAGGTTGTCCACGAAGGTGGCGTTGGTCGGCAGCGGCGAGGCGCTGAGCGACGGTATTGTTCCGTCGGCATCCGACGCCGAAACCGTAAACTGCAGCGGGTCGCCTTCATCCACCGAACGCGGACCAATCGCGGCAAGAGCGGGCGCCTGATTCGTATTTGTCACCGTGACAACCACAAGTTCGTTGTCGGTGAGCGCTCCGTCCCCGGCCGCGAACGTGATATTAAATGTCCCGGCCTGCGTGAAGTCCGGGGTGAAGCTGAACGAGCCGGTGCCATTGCCGTTGTCCGTGAAGGTCGCGTTGGTCGGCAGCGGTGTGGCGCTCAGGGCCGGGATTGTACCATCGGGGTCACTGGCCGTTACCGTAAAGGCAAGGGTCGCACCCTCGGCCGCCGACCGCGGGCCGATCGGGTCCAGAACAGGCGCACGGTTGACATTGTTTACTGTAACAACGACTACCTCATCATCAGTAGCCGTACCATCACTGGCCGAGAAGGTAATGTTAAACGTTCCGGCCTGCGTGAAGTCCGGGGTGAAGCTGAACGAGCCGGTGCCATTTCCGTTGTCCGTAAAGGTCGCGTTGGTCGGCAGCGGTGTGGCGCTTAGGGCCGGAATCGTACCATCGGGATCACTGGCGTTCACCGTGAAGGCAAGGGTCGCGCCTTCGTTGACCGACCGGGGGCCGATCGGGTCGAGTACCGGCGCCAGATTCGTGTTAGTAACGGTGACAACGACCAGCTCATCGTCCGTCAGAGCACCATCGCCAGCACTGAAAGTTATGTTGTAAGCGCCCGTCTGACTGAAGTCCGGCGTAAAGCTGAAGTCGCCGGTGCCATCACCGTTGTCTGTGAATGTCGCATTTGTCGGCAGCGGCGAGGCGTTCAGGACGGGAATAGTTCCGTCGGGGTCAGTCGCAGTCACGGTGAAAGCGAGGGTGGCACCCTCGGCAACCGAGCGCGGGCCGATCGGAGCAAGGACCGGGGCCTGATTGACGTTGTTAACCGTGACAACGACTACCTCATCATCAGTAGCCGTACCATCACTGGCCGAGAAGGTAATGTTAAACGTTCCGGCCTGGGTGAAGTCCGGCGTAAAGCTGAACGATCCAGAACCGTCACCATTATCTGTAAAGGTGGCATTTGTCGGCAGTGGTGTGGCGCTTAGGGCCGGAATCGTACCATCGGGATCACTGGCGTTCACCGTGAAAGCAAGAGTGGCACCTTCGTTGATCGATCGAGGGCCGATTGCTGAGAGCACCGGAGCCTGATTGATGTTGTTAACCGTGACAACGACTACCTCATCATCGGTAGCCGTACCATCACTGGCCGAGAAGGTAATGTTAAACGTTCCAGCCTGGGTGAAGTCCGGCGTAAAGCTGAACGATCCAGAACCGTCACCATTATCTGTAAAGGTGGCATTTGTCGGCAGTGGTGTGGCGCTCAGGGCCGGAATGGTGCCATCGGGGTCACTGGCGTTCACCGTGAAGGCAAGGGTCGCACCTTCGTTGACTGACTGCGGACCGATTGCAGCAAGCACCGGGGCCTGGTTCGTACCGGTAACCGTCACGACCACGAGCTCGTCATCGCTCAGGGCGCCGTCACTTGCCGAGAACGTGATATTGTAAGTGCCTTCCTGAGTCAGGTCGGGTGTGAAAGAGAAGGAGCCGGTGCCATTGCCGTTATCTGTGAATGTCGCATTTGTCGGCAGCGGCGAGGCGTTCAAGACGGGGATAGTCCCGTCGGGGTCAGTCGCAGTCACGGTGAAAGCGAGAGTGGCACCCTCGGCAACCGAGCGCGGGCCGATCGGAGCAAGGACCGGGGCCTGATTGACGTTGTCAACCGTGACAACGACTACCTCATCGTCGGTAGCCGTACCGTCGGTGGCTGAAAACGTAATGTTGAACGTTCCGGCCTGGGTAAAGTCCGGCGTGAAGCTGAACGATCCAGAACCGTCACCATTGTCCGTAAAGGTCGCGTTGGTCGGCAGTGGTGTAGCGCTCAGGGCCGGGATTGTACCATCGGGGTCACTGGCATTCACCGTGAAGGCAAGGGTAGCGCCTTCGTTGACCGACTGCGGGCCGATTGCTGAGAGCACCGGAGCCTGATTGATGTTGTCAACCGTGACAACGACTACCTCATCATCGGTAGCCGTACCGTCGGTGGCTGAGAATGTAATGTTAAACGTGCCGGCCTGGGTGAAGTCCGGCGTGAAGCTGAACGATCCGGTACCGTCACCATTATCTGTAAAGGTCGCGTTGGTCGGCAGTGGTGTAGCGCTCAGGGCCGGGATCGTACCATCCGGGTCACTGGCGTTCACCGTGAAGGCAAGGGTCGCGCCTTCGTTGACCGACTGCGGACCGATTGCTGAGAGCACCGGAGCCCGATTGATGTTGTCAACCGTGACAACGACTACCTCATCATCGGTAGCCGTACCGTCGGTGGCTGAGAATGTAATGTTAAACGTGCCGGCCTGGGTGAAGTCCGGCGTAAAGCTGAACGATCCAGAACCGTCACCATTATCTGTGAACGTGGCGTTGGTCGGCAGTGGTGTGGCGCTCAGGGCCGGGATGGTGCCATCGGGGTCACTGGCGTTCACCGTAAAGGCAAGGGTTGCGCCTTCGTTGACCGACTGCGGACCGATAGCTGAGAGCACCGGGGCTTGATTGATGTTGTTAACCGTGACAACGACTACCTCATCGTCGGTGGCCGTACCGTCGGTGGCTGAGAATGTAATGTTAAACGTTCCAGCCTGGGTGAAGTCCGGCGTAAAGCTGAACGAACCAGAACCGTCACCATTATCTGTAAAGGTCGCGTTGGTCGGCAGTGGTGTAGCGCTCAGGGCCGGGATCGTACCATCCGGGTCACTGGCGTTCACCGTGAAGGCAAGGGTAGCGCCTTCGTTGACCGACTGCGGACCGATAGCTGAGAGCACCGGGGCTTGATTGATGTTGTTAACCGTGACAACGACTACCTCATCGTCGGTAGCCGTACCATCACTGGCCGAAAACGTGATGTTAAACGTGCCAGCCTGGGTGAAGTCCGGCGTAAAGCTGAACGAACCAGAACCGTCACCATTGTCTGTAAAGGTGGCATTTGTCGGAAGCGGTGTGGCGCTCAGGGCCGGGATGGTGCCATCGGGGTCACTGGCGTTCACCGTGAAGGCAAGGGTCGCACCTTCGTTGACTGACTGCGGGCCGATTGCAGCAAGCACCGGGGCTTGATTGATGTTGTCAACTGTAATGACGACCTGTTCGGAGTCGATATCGGCGGTCACGATGTCGTTAGCGTAGAATGTGATATTGATCGTTCCCGCCTGCGTGAAGTCGGGCGTAAAGGAGAAATCGGCGGTGCCGTCGCCGTTATCCAGGAAAGTCGCGTTTGGCGGCAGCGGCAACGATGTCGTCAGGGTCGGGATGGTCAGGTCCGCATCCGACGCGGTGATGACGAGGTTCAAGGTCTGCCCTTCGTCGACCGACTGTGCCCCAATCGGGTCGAGTACCGGCGCAACGGTCTGCGCGGAGGCGCCGACGGCGACTATCGCCAGTACGAAGAGAAGAGCAACTACCTGTCTCATGTGCAACATTTATAGATCCTCCTCACGCCTCTATTTCAGGAACAGCATCTTTTTCGCCGCGGACTCGTCATCGACCCGTAAGCGGTACAGGTAGATACCGGTCGCTACTCGCTGACCGGAGTCGGTCGTGGCGTCCCAGACCACGTTGTACGTGCCGGGAGTGAGTTTATCATTAACCAGCATGGAGACTCTTTGTCCGAGGACGTTGAAGATCTCCAGGCTGACCTTCCGTGGTCCCACCCCTCCGGCGGTACCGGTGCCGACCGTAAAGCTGATGGTTGTGGTCGGATTGAAGGGGTTGGGGTAATTCTGCGCCAGGGAGAAATCAAACGGCAGTTCCGGACCCATGCCGCTGACCGGGATGGACGCGGCGTTAGGATTGGCCAGAAGCGCCTTGTTCATGCGAATCTTGGTCTTGTCCCCCGGTTCGATATTCTGCTTGGCGATGACCGGTATACGCACCAGTTCGGCAGCGCCGGCCTGAAGCAGCTCGGTCTCCTTGAACGGCGCCATGTGGTACAGCAGGACGGTCATGCGCTGACCGTGATCTTTATAGCGGATCACGAAATTGGCGTCATCGTCGGTCAGCATCGGGATACCAAGCGACACGGCCGCAGGGTCATACGCCAGTTCGAGCTGTACGCCGGCGACTAAGTCGGGCAATTCCGATGCGACGCTGATCAGCCCGGACGATCCGGCCATCAGCGGATCAAGCTCGAGTGCGATCACGGCAGGCTGATCGGTGTTGATCGGCGCCGGCGAGATGTCGACGGGGATGCCGTAGATCGAGTTGATGATACCCACGAGGTCGAAGACGTTTATGGAGGCATCGATAATGATATTGCCGGTAGCGTACTGACGCGGGGTGAACGTGAAGTCACCGATAATATTACCCACACAGCTCACGGCGTCGGCGACGTCGATCCGCTGATCGAGGTTGATGTCACCGAGCGAGTCGACTTCGACAAGCCCCGATTCCGTCACCAGTTCGAGCGACCCGAAGTTTGGGTCGGGGTTGACCGATTCGCGGCCGTTGCTGAGGGTGATGGGAATCTCTACCCAGGGCGAGTTGCTGGAGTCGATAGTCATGACGGTCCAGAGAATCGCCGTCGTGGTGTCGGACACAACCGGCTCGTTGGCCAGACCGAAGGTAACGACGCGGACCTGGCCGGGGGTCGTGCCGACGTTGTCATAGATGACCCAGTCGGGTATGCGTCCGCTGGGGACGAACGAGTCAATCTTGATTTGCGACGGCGGGTAGCTCATATCGTACTGCACGCCGTACACGTTCGGTTGCTGCGTGACGAGGTTAATCGGGAAGTAAACTCCACCGGTGCCGCGCAGCCCGCCGACGGGGGCGAGGTCTTCAGCAGAAGTCGAGAACAGGCGATCGAATTGAAGCTCGGTAACGTTGATCGTGACCGATACTACCCGTTGCTGCGAGTCACCGTCGACCGCCGTAAACGTCACCGAGAACACGCCGGACTGGTTGAAATCCGGTACCCAACTGAACGAGCCCGCTGCGGTCGGAAGACCGGTGGCGGGGTTGGGTGCGAAGCTGGCGTTATTGGGCAGGTTGCTGGCGGTCAGCGTGACCTGCTTGCCGTCGGGGTCGGTCGCGGTTGCCGTAAAGGAGAGCGCCTGGCCCTGTTCGACCGTGTAGACGCCGCCCGGCGGGTTAAACGTGATATTTGGTGCGCTTCCTGTTCCGCCTCCTCCGCTGCTGTATGTAACCGTCTGGTTCTGTGAGGCAGTCAATCCGCCGGCGCCGTAGGCGGTGAGGTTATAGACGTAGGCGCCATCGACCTGCGGCGGGAGGTTGGTGGTAGAACCGGAGGCGTCAAATCTGCCCAGCAGGGTGCTGCCGCGGCTGATTCTGACCGAGTCCGCGTTCGATGTCGTCCAGGTGAGCGTTACGCTCTGGCCGGGTCCGACACTCGAGGGCAGCGCAGTGAAGCTGTTGATCACCGGATCCGAGCCCGGAACGTATTCCGTATCGACGATCAGGGCGCCGCGGGTGGCCACCGGGAAGCGCGGCGTGGAGTAGGCTTGCGGGACGGTATCGATATCGATGACGTTGCCTTCGCCGTCAAAGGTCGTATCGAAAATCGTGTCTCCGGTATAGAAAAAGGCTGCCAGCTCTGTCTGGAAGCAACCGTCGAGATACACGACCTCGGTCGGGAAGTCACTGGAGTCTATGTAGTAGTTGTTTTCCTTGTACCAGTCGAAGTACAGGGTATCGAGATGGTTCGCGGACGGGTCGACCTGCATCTTGACGTACAGTACTACGCTGTTGCCGGGCACGATGGTATCGAGCGGCGGCTGGAAGTCCGAGAAGAGCAGCGACATGACGCTGACCGAATCGACGAAACGCGTATTGTACGACCGGTACCGGGAAGCGGACAGTTTGTACTGAGGCGTGTACACATAAAACGGTGCGGTCCCGGTGCGGGTCCATCGGTCGATCGGAAAACGGCCCGTGATAGGCGTCGCCGGGTTGATGGTCGCGCCGTCCTGAATGTCGGCGAGAATACTGTCGGGAATACCGGCCGTGTCGCCGAGAATTCGGACATCGACATACGTAGAGTCATCGATAAAGATATCGGGTCCGACGATCGTGGTTTCCGGCACGTAGACCGGGTTGAGCCATTGTTCCTCGTACGCGAAAAGCATCGAGAAGCCGCTGAGGATTTGGGTATTCTCAAGCCGAATCGGTATCAGCGCCGTATCGCCCGGACGAGCTCGCAGAAGCGGAATGGACACCCTCTCAGTCGGGAAGGTGGTGAAATCATCACAGGAGATTATTTCGGGCGGCGGCGGCGGCGGCTGGATCTGGGCCTCGGCCCCGGACCACAGCAGCATCACTGCCGGCAGAACTAAAAGAAGGATTCTGAATCGCTTCATTGCTACCTCTACCATCTATGCATCAACACAAACATTCACGGGATATGCCCGGTCATCTATTTCAGGAGCATCATCTTGCGCGATAAAGCTGCCGTGGCGGTTTCCAGTCGGTAAAGATAGATTCCCGACGAGACTGTCCGGCCTGACTGGTCCGTTCCGTTCCAGGTTACCTGGTGGCTGCCCGCCACCAGATCGCCGTCGACCAGTACTTTCACCTGTTGTCCCAGCACATTGTATACCGACAAGCGAACCGACCCCGAAACGGGCAGATCGAAGCCGATTTGCGTCTCGGGGTTAAACGGGTTCGGATAATTCTGATGCAGCACAAACTCATCGGGCACTTCGGCTTCGGGAGGCGCCAGGGAGAGCGCCGCTACCCGGCCGTCGACCGTACCCATCTCGGCTGCAACCAGTGTAATACTTTCTGCATTTTCGACTGCAAAGAGCCCGTGGTGCCCCGACCGCAGGATGGCGCCGTCCAGCGAGTAAAACAAGGCGCGAACGGTGGTTCCGGACTGGTGAGCGGCGATCGTCATCCTATGATCGATCGCTTCAATCCGCGCGACATCAAAACCGGGCGTCGTCTCAAAGGTCACCAACGCGGCGGCGATGTCCAGTTCGGACTCATACCAGATTTCGCGACGGCTGAATTCAGTCTGCGAGGAACCCATAAGGGCGGTCGGGACCGGACCATCGAGCAGTCTCGGCGCCGCTTCGCCGCCGACTACAATATTGATGAGGGCGACCAGATCGGCGATCGACGCCACTATGTTGTCGCCGTTGATATCGGAATTGGCGTACTGGATCACGCTAAACGGGTACACGGCCGGATTGATGAAGTGATTCGTAAACAGAATGACGTCGCCGATTTCATACTGGATCCCGTTGAGATTGATATCGCCGACCCGGACCGTTCCAATCGATTTGATGTATATCGCGCCATTCTGGCGGTACACCTGAGTAGTGTCAATGCGGGCGCCGAGGGTGTCGCTCAGAGTGTTGTCACTGCTCCCGGCGGTGCCGCCCAGATATTTGAACTGCACCGGCACCTGATAGCCCGAGTAGGCGAGGTCATTGGTGACCTCGAAGGTTATGCGGGCGATCGGGCCGCTGCCGGCGGTCAGCAACGTGCCGATCGGCGGCGCGTTATCCGAGATTCCCACTATGCGGATACTGCCGGGGATGGAATGGTCGTTATGCGTGACCGTGAAATAATCAAAACCTTCCGACCTCGTTCCATTGCTGGTCACGCCGACTATGCTGCTGGCGGTCAGATCGTACCCGACGAGCAGGTCGAAACCGGAGACTCCGACAAGATTTTCGAGCAGGACATCTATCGTGACATCATCGCCGAGTGAGGCTGAGGCCGTGTCGATTACCAAAGAATAGAGGGTCGCGGGGCGGACACGGACGGTGACCGACGCGGTGTCAGCGGCTGTATGCGGGTCTTCGACGATAAAACGGACGATGTACTCCGATGTCTCCGTGATGGGTGACTGCCAGGTATACGTACCGGGATTGCCGGGAGTGAACAGGTAACCCGGCTGTGATGACTGGACGTGCCAGGTGACGGTCTCAAAATCGGCGTCGGTCGCGGCGACGTCAAACGAGACGATTTCGCCGGCGGCTACGATGACTTCGGACGGCGCCGAAATCTCGGGGCGGCGGTTGACGTTGACGACGCTCAGGTCGATCGACTGCTCGACGGCGAACTCGCCGTCGCCGGCCCAAAACACCACCGCAAACGGGGACCCGTCGGACGAATACGGTCCCACAAATCCGGGGGTCCAGGCAAAGCGGCCGGTGCCGTCACCGTTGTCGACAAACGTGGCGCCGGTCGGCTTGGAGGTCGCCGCCAGCGTGATGTTATCGAGATTCGGGTCGCTGATCGCGATATCCAGTACCAGTTGCTGGCCCTCGAACACGTACTGGTCTTCCAGCCCGACAAACGACGGCGCCTGGTTGGCGGATTTGATGGTGATGGCGCCCGGCGTGAAGTCCGGGCGGATCTGCGTCCCGACGGAGTTTTCGCTGATGATCAGCTCGCCGCCGGGAGGATAAAACAACGTATCGATCACCGTCTGTAAGCCGGGTTCGGCTTCGGGATCGATCGTAAAAATCGCCGTAAAAAACAGCCCGTCACCGGCCTCGATAGGCGGCTCGGTGAAGCGGACGACGGCCACGACGAAGTGCCCCTTGATATCGCCGGTTTTTTCCGGCGCGATCAGCTTCGTCTCAAGGTGTTCAGCCCGGGAGCCGGTAAAACTGATCGAAGTCAGGGTGAGCAGGCTGGTGTCATAGGTCAGCGGGACCGAGATGGAGCCGATGGTCTCATCATTGCGGACGTTGATCCGGACGGCGATTTGGTCGCCGGCCCGGCCCTCGACTGCGTCGATGTAGACAAGATCGGGCTCACCATACGGATCGTCCGCGGCGACACCAAATCCTGCTGCAAACAACAGCACGATCAGTAATACTACCCCAGAGCGCCCCAAACTCGCAAACATACGTTCTCCTGTCGAGTTTCGTCCGAGCCTGCATTGAGCAAGAATCGGACCGGAACCCGAATTATGCCGAGCCGCCAAAGACCGTCCATCGGTCAATCGCTCGACCCGCCCTCAGTACTGTCTGGCCTTCCTTAAGATCCTTATAAGGATAGGTATATCTGTGACTTACGAGCCTATCCCCAGGCTCGATTCAGCAATAGCGGTATGGCGGCGTGAAGTCTCCTGATGCTGCAGTGAGTACGGGGTACAATGAGGTGAGGCTTTGTACACAAAAAACGCTTACAAGCTCGTGCAAAAGTGCATGCGCTTGCATAGTAGTTACGTCTTTCAAAGTGCCCCCAAAATACGATAGAATTACTCCCGATACCGGCCTTGTAGGTCCAGAATGCCAGTTTGCGGTGATCATTGGACTCGCGTCCTGATCCGATGTAATTCTTTCGTTCCAACGCTGCTGCTTGTCCTCTTCATGAACGAAACGAGTCGATCCAACCTCCTTACCACCCCCCGCGGCCGGGTCAAAGCAAGGATACACTCTTGCCGAAATCTGTCAAGGGCCGATCGTGTTTTCTGGTCAGAATCCTGCCGCGATATCCGCGATCGCGATCGTCAGCGGAACCACATCGCGGCGTCGGCACATGAACCTGAATCCCTCATTCAAAACCAAAAAAAGGCGGTCCCTGTCAGTAGGTTCCTTCCGATCTGACCGGTCATTGTCATCATGACGACCATCGCACGACCATCCTACGTCAGGCACAGCCCTTCGTTGTTCCAGCAATTGCTTGCTTACCCGTTATCGTAACGAATCGATCGTGCCTCCCTGGTGTGACACCGGGTTCGAAATTTCCCCGGAAAGGGGGTTAGCCCTTTCCGGGGTATTGTCAAGCGTCATCGACGCCTGGCAGACAGAGACACAGAACTACTTCAGAAGCACCATCTTCATGGTCTTCGAGAAGTCGTTCGCCGACACCTTGTAGAAGTAGACACCGGACGACTGGTTCGTCATGTCGACTTCGATCGAGTGCGAACCGGCCTGGTAGGTGCCGCTGATCTCCTGCACGAGCTGACCCGTGACGTTGAAGATCTTCACGGACACATCACCGCTGGTCGGCAGAGCGAACTCAATAGTGGTGGTCGGGTTGAACGGGTTCGGGTAGTTCTGGGCAACCGAGTAGTCGGTCGGCATCTCGAGGTTGCGAACCGGAGCACCGTCATAAGTGGCCATCTCAATGTAGTTGACACGGCCGTTGGTGTTCAGGAACGCGCCTTCGAAGGTCGCACCCTGCTCGGTCGAGAAGATGATGGTTCTCCAGACGCCGTCGACGTTGGCGGTCTTGATCTCCATGTTGTCAGCCAGCAGAACCGGCTCGGCGCCTTCGCTGATCACGAACGCAGCCGCAACAGGAGCGTTAACCGACAGAACGCCACTCGCGTTGGTGTACGCAACATCAACCGGTACGGTCTTCGGATACGGGAACGCATCGCCGATGACCACACGGATCAGGTAAACAAGGTCGGCCACCGTCAGGGTCAGACCGTCGACGTTGACGTCGGAAGCAGCAGTCGCGGCTTCGATCGGGAACGCGGCGCCCTGGATAACGGTGAACGCGGAGTTACCATAGATGAAGTAGTTGGTGAACATCACAACGTCAGCGATGGTGTAAGCCACGCCGTCGAGGTTGATGTCGCCACGATCGTCGATGTCGTCGGCGCAGATAATGTCAACGCCGCCGTTGTAGAAGCCAATCGCCTGACGCGGGGTCGGCTTGTTCGGATCCGGGTTTTCCAGACATTCAGCCTGGACGCCCAGATAGGTCGGGAAGCCGTAGTTCGGGTCAGCGATGTTCAGCGAGTAGATGTCGTCGCCCACGCCCTGATAGTCAAACACGGCCTGCGACACGAGCAGCGTGTCACCACCGATGTTGGACATGGTGTTGTCGGTGCAGTCGACCCAGAAGAACCGGATCGGCACGTACTGGCACTCAAGGTTACGGTCGGACGAAACCAGGAACTCCAACTGGAAGAGGATACCGGTCGTGCAGTCCCACGTCGGATGGTTCGGACCATCGTTCGTCTCGGCAATACCGGTCACGCTCACCATACCGCTCGGGCAGCCGCCGGAGCAGTTGCCGTTGGCGCCGGTACGATAGGTGAAGTATTCCCAGTCGCAATCCTGATAGAACGGCGAGTTGTCAACAATCGCTCTCGAGAAGCTGAGAGCCGAGGCATCGTACACGATCAAGAAGCTGAAGCCGCCGATCGGGCCTTCAGCGGCATCCAGAGTGACGTCCACGGTGGTGAACTGGCCCTGGAGAGCGCCGAGACCGGTCTGGCCTTCGTCCTTCTCAATCACTACTGCGTACGGAGCGCCTTCAACGGCGATGAAGGTGATGATGCACGCGTCGGCCATGTCGCCGTCGGTGGCTTCCACTTCAACCGTAAAGGTACCGGCAGCGGTGGCATTGTAGGTCACTTCGCCGGTGTTCGGATCGACGCTAGCATCGCCGGCACCGGTGCCGCCGATGATCGACCAGGTGATCACGTCGCTGCAGCCATCGGTCGCATTGAGATCAACAAAACGGTCGACACCGACCTGGGCATTGACCTCAACAGCCGGGCAGTTGGTGATGACCGGAGCCTGGTTGCCGACCATCACGTTGACGAATGCGGAGGGACCCTGACCGGCTATTGGATCGGAAGCCGCAACTTCGATCACATAGTTGCCCACGTCGGCAAGACCAGGATTCCAGGACCACACGCCGCTTTCGTCGTCGATGGCGCCGGGACCGCTAACGAGGATGAAGGTGTACGGAAGGTCGCCTTCCGGATCAGTTGCGTCGAAGTCGTGTTCGAATTCTGCGCAATGAAGCTCGTCGATATCAACCGGCGCGTTGGTGATAGTCGGCGGGATGTTCGGGATGGAGTCGAACATCCAGCAGTGCGGACCCGAGTGGGTCGGGAAGATATCGCCGGCCGGCGGATAGTTGGCGGCGCTGCCGGCCCACTTCCAGGTCAGCGTCGGCGGATAGGTCGCCGTCGAGTCCAAGCAGATGGTCAGGCCGTCGTTGGCGCTATTCGCCATGTCAAGGTCAAGGTCGATGAACCACGCGACCTCGCTGTAGCCGCCGGCAGGGATGTTAAGACCGCCGCCGAAGGCCACGCCGTTGAAACCAAGCGTGTCAGCGCCAATACCGTCAGCGCTGAACGAGTTCACGGACGTAACGTTGAAGTTACCGCTGGAAGATGCAAAGGTTGCAATAGTCGATCCAACGATACCGGGTTCCCATGTCGCGCCGTCCGGCGAGTAAACATGGAAGCCGCTGGTGTAACCGGCGAGTTTGACCACGTCTTCACGGATGTTCACACGCATGTTGAACGTCAGATGGCCCGTGATATTGCGTCCGATTACGCCCGGCGAGTATTCACCGTCCAGGTTTTCCAGGACGATGGCGTTCTCTGTCACCTGAGCGTTTACCAGCCCACATGCAAAGACTGTTACAAACAAAGCAAGGAAAAATGAAATGCGCTTCATTTTTTACTCCTACTTAGTCCAATTACTTAGTAGCCGATTTGAACGAATAATGAACGCCTCTTCTTTTCCCCCTCTGCCACTGTTATGAGCCGTCTGAGAATGAGAGCCACCAGATCCTCGTGACAACCCTGGCCAGAGCAAAAAGAGTCACTTATCCGTTTACTCATCTTGAGCGCGTGCTACTACCTCTTGTAAGCGTCCTCCCTACCATCAAGGGTTTTTCTTTCCTAGTTAAGCGACACGGCGGTAAGCCGTATCGCGTTTCTTTCGAGACTGACTGACTCGAGACTAACGTTTATCTGTTTATCGCTCATTAGCGTCAAACTAGAAGTACATGTTGCGGTCATGAATGCACCCATACATTCACACAGGACGCCGTCCCGGCCCATCCGGGGGCGGCGTGGCCGCGACGGCTAGCAGCCGTCGCAGGGTTCTGGTCCTCCAAGGAAGAGGAAATTCACCAGATAAATCAAATCGGACAGGTCTACATCGTTGTTGGCATCGCAATTCACCGATGCGTTGCCCATATTAGGCGGCGGCGGGCCGCCGAGGAACAGGAAGTTTACGAGGTAAATCAGGTCAGAGAGGTCCACCAGCCCCTCCGCGTCGCCGTTGACGTTGCCGCACTCCCGGCACAACACGAGCAGGGAGCCGTCCTGCACGAAGACGTTGGCGGTGTCGAGCACCGAAATGACGGCATCAAAGTACTCGACCGAGTCATACGGCGGCAGGGATACTTTCAGGTAGTCAATACATTCGTTGCCGTCCCAGGCCACGCACCGGAAGAGGTTGCTGTCGGGAATCGTGTCAAGCAGGTATCCCACGGCGGTGCCGTTGGGGCGGGAGAACACAAACCACTGTTTGGCGAGGTCGATGATTTCAATCGGCGAAAAGACGAACTGGGAATCGGGATCGCACTGCAGGATGTCGGAACGCAGGCGGAAGAGCACGCGGGCGGGGCCGCCGCCGGTGAAGGGCGGGATGCCGGGCGTGAACTGACCGTCGCCCTGCACGTTAGCCAGCGCCGTGACGCGGATGTCGTTGCCGTCGGCGTTGATATTTCGCGACTCGACATATTCCCATCCGGAGATGAGCGTCCCGGCGGTGTCGATATCACCGACCAGCGCTTCGACAGTGTCGACATGGATGAAATCCCAGGTCGGACCGTGCAGGGTTTCCTCCCATGACACGGAATCCTGGCAGTTGGGGAAAGAACCGGTCATGCAATGCCAATAGGTGGTGTCCACCACGGTATCGAGATCGGTCTGGAATTTGGCTATATCGCTGCGAGCAAACCGGAGCCAGAGCGTGAACGCGCCGACCGTGTCCTGGTAGTTTTCCAAGTACACGGTTATGACGGAGTTCAGTTCTCCACCGGCGCCGGTGGTATCGCCAACGCGAACGAACAGAGTTTGCGCCTGGGTTGTGGGGACCGCGGCGAGTATGACGCCAACGGCGATCAGGATCAAGAGCAGACGGCTGAGCCGCGTGAGGTAAGAGCCGAAAGGCATACCTGCCTCCTATCCGGTTTATAATGCTGACACTGTCACCAAGTTACGTAGTACACACGACTGACACGGAAAGAACCCACACGTCGCCACCGCCGAACCATCGTTCCCGGACAGTCCTCAGCGGCTCTTCGAAACGTGTACTTTTGAATTCTTTAACAACGGTTGCGTGTTTGTAAGTAACCTGTTAGTATTGTCGCCTTCGACCCCCACAGTCGGTCAGCGACCTGAAGTACTTACTCTGACAGTTCGCGCTCGGAAAGAATCGGCTCTGAAGATTCGTACGTTCAACTGTATGACTTGAGTTGAGGCACGACTGTGAACGTAACACCTATCATCCAAGGGCCAATATATGCACCTGCGCAGAACTTGTCAATACCGAAAGGCCGGCTCATTCACACTTTTTTTTATGCGGCGAGCGGGGCGCCGACATTCGGACAACCGTGTGTACTCCTATTGTTTTTGTCGTGTCTTACCGAGCCACCGGCGCGTCTGATTCCAGGCGCTCCAGCGAGCGCCCGGCGGGCCGACATGACACCAATACGCCGGATGAACCTCCGGGCGCACGGTGACGCGGCCCGCGCGACGATGATTCGCGGACTGACCTCGATGCGCACCTTCTGCAATCATCATGCCGTCGACGGCACGATCTCCGATGTCGGACAGATTCCGTTCGCGTGATCGACGCATGGAGCGTGGTCCAAGCGTGGTAACACGTTAGCGCGGCTGTATCGGTCACGATTCGGACGCGCCTGATATGTCGGTATGCAGGGGGCGCCGCTGTCAACCTGCACTCACCTGCATATATCGGTCATCCGCGGCGGTCGGCCACAGTTGGATGGGCGGATGGATCTCAATTAATGCCGACTGTTCACCGGGAGGGCACTCTGGAGCATGACAGGTACGGGAGCATGATCGAACGAGACCGGGAGCATCTTCAGCACTGACTATATAACATTGATCGGCAGACGATTAGGCGGTTTGTTCTCGGCCTGGCGGTACGCCGGCTCCAGTCCGGAGCATGAGGCAGAATTGGCAGCGGGCTACCGGGATGCCGACCCGTACCGGGATCGGGTCGGCCGACAACTTTATTATTGACTGTGGTCTCGGCCTTGGGCATATACGGACACAGTTCAGGTTGAGGTAAAACAGACGGCGATGAGGGTGTGAGGTATTAAAATGAAGATGTCGCGACAAACCAAAGAGATAGTCAAAGTCGTATTGTTCTTTGTGATCGTCGGGCTGGCCCTCACGTTTTACGTCATCTACCCCCTCAATCGAACGGAAGCCGCCATGGCGCGCGAGTCGGATGGGTCCGAGGACTCCGGGAGCGATTCTCTGGTGCTGGTCAACGACCCAACGCCGTTTCTAGCGGCCGGTCTTCATGCCGATACGTTTCGGGTCGAGGCGGACGGCCTCACGACTTTGAGCTGCCTGTATATTTTGCCGGACTCGATCACCACGCCGGATAGCGTGGCCGGGACGGTATTTCTGATTCCGTCGGAGGAAACCGACCGGACCGCCATGTTGCCTATGTCGTCGGCGCTGGTTGATTCGGGTTTTTCCGTGGTGACCTACGATCCACGGGCTACGGGCGGCTCCACGGGTGAATACCACGGGGAGGGCCGGTACGAGGCGAATGATCTGGAGGCCCTTCTGGCCTGGCTGGTGATCCGCAACCGCCTGATTCACCCCGTGACGGTGGTTGGTGGAGGGCTGGGAGCCGATGCAGCTCTGCTGGCGGCGCTGGAAGAATCGCGGATCGACCGGGTGATCGCGTGGCGACCTCACCTGACGACGTCGCGCTGGCTGGACCGGGTTGCGGAACGCGAGGGGTGGCTGTGGTTTCCGTTCCGGCGTACGGTGATGTGGTTCTGGTATAGTCTTCGGTCGGGTTACGCGGCCCCCTATCGGGATATGGAGCAGCTGGCGCCGGTGGCTTGCCCCACGGTTCTCGTGCTGCCGGAGTCGGGTGAAGACGAGACGGTCCGGCGGCTTCGGGAATTGTCGGACGACAGCCTGCTGACGATCAAGACGACTGCAACTGCGGATTTCGAGCGTGCGCAGGAAACCATTATCGGTTTTATTGCGCAATCCAGGCGATGAACTCCAGTCGTATTTGACCTCATAGATGTATACACGGACGTTCCGGGTCACTCCCCGCCTCATTTTTGTCGCCTACCTGGCGATTTATCGCCTGGCATCCGGGAGCGGATGCAGAGATTGAGGAGATGTACGCGACCTTTCATTAGAAACGGGCACCCTGCAGGGCGCCCGCTTTTCATGACATTTGCGCACAGGGCTAGTTTTTCGTGACCACGAACTCACCACAGGGATCTCCAACTTCGATCCCTTTGGTCTGAATGCAGCGGTACCGACCCAATCCGTTGGGATAAGGCTCTCCATAGGCCAGATCCATCAAGGCGCGGGAGACGCCGCGGAGCATGAAGGCGCACGGTCTTTGTGCGTGAGGGATTTCGGCTTCGTAATATTTGTGGGCGCGGACGACCATGCGCCGGGCCGGTTCAAGCTCGATCACTTCTGCGTCGGCCCATCCCCAGGCTCCAAATACCGCGTACAGACCGCGGAGGATATCGCCGGGGCGGTCCTGCACCATCGGCATGACGACCGCGTTGAATTCTTCCGACTGGACTACACCGTACGCTGTGTGATAGCCGCACTCAGCGGCCGCGTTTTCCAGCAGCGTTTCCGCCGCTTCGGTGAGATCCGGCGACGCCGCCCGGAGAAGGCGAGCTGTAAACGTATTCCAGAAAGCGGTCGGCAACTGCTGCAGCAGGACGCCGTACGCCGAAATGAGCCCGTTACTGTCACCGCTCAAGTGCAGTTGTGACAGGTCCCGGATAATCTGTCCTTTATCAAGCACCATCGGTAGCTGTTCTCCATGCGGCGAGGAACTCGCTGTGCGGAGCGCCGCACACGATGCTTTTGTGCTCAGTCACATTCACGTCGTGCCAGTCGTCGAGGTCGAACACGGCCGCCAGGGTTGCCTTGATGAATCCCAGTCCGATGAAGTTCACCGGTTTGTCGCGAGGGCCCCATCGGCGCAACCAGCCGTCGTCGATATGCGAGCGCGCCATAGTTACGAGCGCTTCACCGGGGCGACAGGAAAAACGGATCTGTCCGAGCCCGGAGAAAGAGAAGTACTGCTCGGCGACAGCCAGACGATCGTTGAGGCGCACGAGCTTGTGCAGAACCATGTAGCGTTTCAGAATCGGATATAATGCCTCCGCGGCTGCGTCGATCAGGTGGACCGGACCGCCAAGATGTTCAGCATCGGTGGCCATCTGGGTAAAGAGCGTTGCGTAGTGGTGACAGTGGATAACGGTTGGCTGTTCGCATACGAGATGGCGCCGGGCCGAGGGATCAAAAACGCTGTCGGGCGTAAAGACGGCGGACGAGCCGGCTGAGGTAATGTCGACGGTGGTATGTGGAGCAGCCGTTCTCATGGTGTGGCCTTCTACATCTCTTTTTTGATTCGCATGAGTGCGTTTTCGAGCTTCTTGACGGACTCAGGCAGGTCTTCGGCTGCGGCGGCCTTATGCCGAGGCAGTCCGGTGAGCATTGCCAGCCGCATCTGTGCCTTGATGCCGCCGAGCAGCCGGGCCTCTTCGTACAGTTGCTCCAGTCGGACGCCCATGCTCTCCTCACCAGTTGCCGCCCTGTTGACAATGCCCGGTTGCCCCCACGTCGGACATACAACCGTCTGTTTTCGTTATATCGGCCCCCGCGACCGATTCAACCACCCAGTGATATGGGCGTTTTCCGCCTGGAAAGGGGTTGCGGATTCATCGCGGAGCGCGGCAGGGCGGTGTTGTCTGCGGATTGAAGGAAGACACCATATTTCGAAAGGCCGATTCGGCCAAAGCATAGTCGCCTTTGATGGTGAGACGGCCCCGGTCAGTTCCTTCGACTCCGCGAAACGTGAACCGGCAGGCTACGTCCACCAGATAAAAGGGTCTCGGGAAGTCTTTGAAGTAGGACAGGTTACCGAATGACTCCAGATGGCGGATGAAATCTTCGGAGACCGGTTGATCGAACCGGACTTCCCGGATATCTGACCGCCCGAGACAATCATCGAGAGCTGTCATCGTACGAATCTCCACGGTCGGTTCTCCTCGTTGTCCGGTGTTTCGGCACCTTTTCGGAAACCGTTCACAGGAGCAGAACCAAAGCGCCCTCGGCTTGTTTCACGGATAGATTTGCCTATATTGCGGCACAGCAGAGGACGAAGTGGAGAACTAGTTACATGGCAGCGACTTCCATAGCGAAAAATGTCTACGCAATCGGCGTGGTTGACAGCGGTCTCAGGGTTTTTGATATCGTCATGGAGACCAAGACCGGCACGACCTACAATTCATATCTTGTCCGTGGAGAAAAGGCGGCGTTAATCGACGGCTCCAAGCTCGAATTCCAGGACGAGTGGTTTGCGAATATCGAACAGGTCATGCCGCTGACCGACATTGAGTATTTGATTATCAACCATACCGAACCGGATCACAGCGGCTCATACCCGGAATTGCTGAAGCGGCATCCACATATCAAGATTCTCTGCGCAGCGCCGGCGGTACCGTTCGTAAACAACGTCATCAATACGGAAGCGGACATCACCGGGGTTAAGGACAATCACGAGCTCGATCTCGGCGGCAAGAAGCTGATTTTCAAGGCCACACCGTACATGCACTGGCCCGACACGATGATGGAATATCTGGTTGAAGACAAGATCCTGTTTTCCTGCGACGGATTCGCGGCTCATATCGGCACGGGCGAGCTGTACGACGACGAGTTGTCGGCCAGCATCGATATGGACTGGGAAGTTAAGTACTACTACGACTGCATCATGCGACCGTTTTCGGGATACATCCGGCGGAATCTGCCCAAGCTCGACGAGTTCGAGATCGCGATGGTGGCCGGGTCGCATGGTCCGATACAGCGTAAGGAGCCGCGCCGTTATATCAACCAGTACAAAGACTGGACCGCTGAGCAATATGATCAGGATGCAGCAATCGTGTATGCCAGCAACTACGGCAACACGGCCGCCATGGCCGGGATTATCAGCGCCGAGTTGCAGAGGTTAGGCGTAAAAACCAGACAAGTGGACATGACGGCGATCGACGACGCGACCGGTCGCGATGTGATCGAGCGGAGCCGCGCGGTGGTGATCGGCACGCCTACCTTCAATGGCGACGCAGTCAAGCCGGTATGGGACTTTGTCAGTCTGTTTTCGACCGTCTACTCCATCGGCAAGAAGGCCGCGGTGTTTGGTTCGTACGGGTGGGGGGGCGAAGGAATAAAGCTGGTCGCCGACCGACTGACCGGTCTCAAGCTAAAAGTCTACGAGAACCAACTTCGCGCGCGCCTGGTGCCCTCGGAGACAGAGAACGCCGAAACGAAGGCGTTCGCCGCAGGATTGGCGGAGTTTGTGACCGGCGGGAAGAAGTGACCGATTTTCGTGCGTGGTGTACGTCCCCGTGCACCGCGCATCCAAGCAATCCCACCTGCCGCCCGCCGCAGGCGGGCTTTAGGTGGGCCACAACTCTCCTGCAGATGCAGGTCAACACCGTTTGCGAATATACTGAACGTGCCAACCGGCTCCGAACTGTCCCGCTAACGGAGCTGACAACCGGATCGTCAGTGAAGTGACAAGCAGTCGACAGGGAATCGCGGCGAATCTAGTACAACCGTTCGCGCTTGCTCAAAAACGCATACAACGCTTTGTCGAATGACATGCCGGTGTCGATCGGGTGGTAGTCGATATTCGCCTGACGGCAAGCCGCGCCGATTTGTTCGGCAAAGACACCCACCTGCTTCGCGAAGTCTTTCTTGATCTGGAACGGAAGAGTTGAAAGCTCTTCCCCGGTCTCCATATCCTTGAATACCGCTTCTCCGCCAAATGCAAAATCGCGCTCGCGGGGATCGAGGATGTGAAACACGATCACCTCGTGGTGATTGTAGCGGAAATGCTTCAGGCCGGAGATGATCGTGTCGGCTTCGTCAAGCAGGTCCGACAAGATGACTACCAGTCCACGGCGTTTGATACGTTCCGCCATCTCGTGCAGGGCATTGCCGACATCGGTGCGCTCCGATGGTCTGGCGTGGGCGATTTCGTTGAGCAGGACATGCAGGTGTCCGGATTTCGAGCGAGGCGGGATGTAGCGCCTGACCTGCTGGTCGAATGTGACAAGGCCGACAGCGTCACGCTGGCGAAGCATCATGTACGACAGTGCGCCGGAGAGCATGCCGGCGTAGTCGTGCTTGTTCACCACCCCGGCGGACTGGTAGGCCATCGAGCGGGAACAGTCCAGCAGAAGGTAGCCCTTCAGGTTGGTCTCTTCTTCGTACTGCTTGATGTAGTACCGGTCGGTCTTCGCATATACTTTCCAGTCGAGACCCCGGATATCATCGCCGGGCATGTACTGACGGTGCTCGGCAAACTCGACTGAGAACCCATGATACGGCGACTTGTGCAAACCGGCGATGAAGCCTTCGACCACCATCCGGGCTTTCAGTTCCATGCCTTTGAGCTTGGAGACGGTTTCGGGCTGGAGATAGGCACGGTAGTCGGTTGCCATTAGTTTTCGTCCGCCTTTCGACCGAGGTCGATATAGATCATCAAAGCCATATACGCAATGACCACCAGAATCGCCACGCCGCTGACGGCGAGGATATCGTCGAAGAGCGAGCCGAATCCTTCGCCGGAGAGACCGATTGCGTGCAGGAGGATGACGATACCGAATATCCACAGGACCGTCTTTTTGACTTTCACCGATGCGGAGCTGAACAAAAAGACCAGGCCGAGGGCAAAAAAGAGCAAGGTCTGGCCGTTGATATGCGTGTGGGCAAGACCGACATTTCTTCGCAAATGTTCGTGGTGCGAGCCGTACTCGGGTTCCCGGGAAAAACGACCGGCTTCCTTCGCCACGCGTTCATCGGTGCGATGGAACTGGACGTCGAGTGTCGCCGAGTCGGCGGTAGCTTCGCGCCCGGCAAACGCGCTGTCCCAGATCGGGGCGAGCACAGCCTGCGAGTCCGCCATGATGACATCGATATCTTCCTGCAGCGCACGTTCGCCTGAAGCGGGAGCGCCGGACATCGATTTGGTCAGGTACAGCGGGAGCGAGTCTTCGTCAATGATGCCCTTGTCGACATAGAAGATGAACACCGCCCACAGGCAGATCAGAAGCATGAGAGTCGTAAAGATACCCACGAAAAGCTTGCCTGTCGGCGGCAGGCCGGCGAGGGCGAACTGCTCGAATTTGGTGCGATTGCCGCTCACCGTTCGGGTTCTCCGATAATGGTCTCATGCGAGACAGTCCGGGCAATTCTCAATAACGAGTTGTTTGTGATCGACTGGCGTCGGTCGAGAGCAGCCAGGCCGCGCTTGAGCAAGTGTGCGTTGACGAATGTCCTGTTCTTGAGATACAGGTAGACCGAGCGTGGGCTGTCGCCGCTCGATGAGGAGCTTTCGAATTTGCAGTACACCTGCCTGCCCCGCACTTTCGAATTGAGAAAGTCCATCGCGTGGCGGCGCCGCGAATCAATGATCGTGAGGCCGTGAAGCGCGACGGTGCGACCGTCGGACAGTTCAATCTCGACCGGAGAAAGAACGTCGCGGACGGTGACGAAGGACTCATCACGCGGGGGATCGTGTCGGCTTACCCGCGAGCCGTAGGATTGCCCGCGCGGATCGTCCTGCTTATCGAGTCGAAGCGGATCGCTGAACCGGTATGGCAGCCGGGAGATTGCGTCGTCCGTGCTACCGGATGGATCCTGTTCAAACGTGACGTCTCTTGTTGAGAGTTTATGGCTGATCAGCGGTTCAAAGACGGCGCTGATTTCGTAGCCGATCGAGTTGCGTCCGGTGTTGGCTGCGGCGAGCGAGGTGGTTCCGCTTCCCAGAAACGGATCAAGCACGGTTTCGCCGACGAAGCTGAACATGCGGATCAGCCGTCTCGGCAGTTCTTCGGGAAACATCGCGATATGGTCGCTCTGTTTTTCGCCGGGGAAATTCCAGTGACCGGCGAAATACGAGTTCCACTCCTCAGTAGTGAGCTTGGAGGCTTCCTTTTGCTCGTGAGACACTGTCGGCGGTTTCCCGTGCTTTTTGAACAGGAGAATGTGTTCGTAATCGAGTTTGACGATCCCGTTGCGCGGATACGGAAATGATCCCATGATCGTGGCGCCCCCGGTCGTGTTGCAGGTCGTCACTTTCTGCCAAATGATGGCGCCCATGAAGTCGAAACCGATCGTCTCGCAGAAGCGGATGATTTCCGTACGGATGGGGATCACTTTGTAGCGGCCGTAATATGCCGCGCGGGCGAACTGGTCGCCGATGTTGACACACAGTCGGCAACCATCGTGCAACACGCGACAGCATTCCATCCAGACAAGATTCAAATTGTTGATGTACTCCTCGTAGGAGTCATCGAATCCGATCTGGCGTGTGTCGCCGTAGTCCTTGAGCTGCCAATACGGGGGCGAGGTCACCACCAGATGTACCGAGCGGTCGTCGACCCCGGTCATGCGGCGCGAGTCGCCGAACACGATGCGGTGTGTGGTCGCTGTCATAGGATCCGCCCCGGTGACGGTTGCATCGCTATTTCTCGGCCTTGACGGTATCGAGCAGCCGCCGGATGATCTCCATCGAATCGACGCCGTCGGCTTCCGCGTTAAAGGACGTGACAATGCGATGTCGCAGGACTGGAAACGCCGCAAACCGGACGTCGTCGGGCCCGGGCGTGGGGCGGCCGTCGAGGATCGCGCGCGTCTTGGCTGCGAGGATAAGAAACTGGGAGGCCCGCGGGCCGGCGCCCCAGTTGACCCAGTTACGGACGAAATCGGGAGAGCCGTTTTCGTGCGGGCGGGTGGCGCGAACAAGATTCACGGCGTACCGCACGAGATGGTCCGAGACCGGTACGCGCCGCACCAGCCTCTGGAAGGCCACGATTTCCTCGGGCGAGAGGATGCGCTCAAGCTGGTGTTCCGCGCCCGTCGTAGTCGATTTGACGATCTGCTCCTCTTCATCCTGCGCCGGATAATCGACGAAGACGTTGAACATGAACCGATCGAGCTGGGCCTCGGGCAAGGGATATGTGCCTTCCTGTTCAATCGGGTTCTGGGTTGCCAGGACGAAAAACGGCTCGTCGAGCGTGTACGTGTGACCGGCGGCCGTCACTTCGTGCTCCTGCATAGCCTGCAGCAGTGCCGCCTGCGTTTTTGGGGGAGTACGGTTGATCTCGTCGGCCAGGATTATGTTCGCAAATACGGGACCTTTGACGAAACGGAAGTTGCGCTTCCCGGTTCCGTGATCGTCTTCGATGATTTCCGTGCCGGTGATATCCGATGGCATCAGGTCCGGCGTGAACTGTATTCGGTTGAAGCGGAGATTCAAAACGTCGGAAAGCGTTGAGATAAGCAGTGTCTTGGCGAGGCCGGGGACGCCGACCAGCAGACAGTGCCCGGAAGACAGAAGCGAAATCAACAGTTGGTCAATGACTTGTTTTTGTCCGATGATCACCTTGCCGATCTCGCTGGTGATCCGGGAGTAGGCATCGTTGAGAGACTCTACGGCTTTGATATCGGACTCAAACTCGGTTGGAGACATCAGCTCCTCCCAGCAAAGGGTGATTACGGTTGTGCACGACTCGGAGGTCCGGTTGGAAAGCGGAGACTACGGAAAAGTTGTTAATAGTTTCCGAAGCTCGTTAATCGACCGGGCGGACAGAGCCGGTGTACTGTTGTGGGTCGACCGGCCCCCCCGCTGCCCGGGGAGGTAGTTCCGGCATCACAAGTTTTTACGGGATAGGGGCTTAGTTTGTTCCCTCAAGACCTGCCCGAACTCGAAAGTCCGATCAGCCCTGTCCATGTCCGAGAAACCGGTTCAGGTTGTGGATAACCGACTGACAGAGACCGTCAAGGCGCCAGTCAAGCGCATATCCATCAAATACTTACGTGTCTATCCACAAATTTGACCGGTTGTCCACATAAGAACAAAGGCCGGTAATCTACTTGGTGCCGTCCTTGTCGATGGTCACGAGCCTGTTTCGCTCTTTGCTATCTTCTTTGTGCTCGGGCGGCAGGAAGTTCAGGTCCGAGCGGAGCCCCTTGTCTTTCATGTCGCAAGCGCCGCAGAAGATGGCGCCCTGTTCGATGACCAGCGAGTTGGTTCGGATATCGCCTTCCATTTCGCACTTGGCCTGGAGTTCAATCTTGCCGGTGGTTTTGATGTTACCGTGCATTTTCCCGGCGACCACTGCGGAGTCGGCCTCAATATCGGCTTCCACCATTCCGGAAGCGCCGATCGTGACGCAGTCACTGCAAATCACTTTGCCCTTGACCGTACCGTCAACCCGAACCGCGCCCTTGACATCGAGCGTCCCTGTGAAAACCGTATCTTTGCCGATAATCGTATTCATGGTTCCGCTTACCTCATTGCCGTTCGTCTTCTTTATCATACGGATTGTCCAACGGGTTTATGGGTTCATCCTTGATTCTGATTTCATAGTGCAGATGGGGTGCAGTCGATTGTCCGGTATTACCCGAGAGGGCGATTCGTGCGCCCACTGTCACGGGAGAACCGGGGGCAACCAGGATCTCCTGGTTGTGGCCGTACATTGACGTCACCGTGTCATTGTGGCGGACGACGACCAGATTGCCGTAGAGCGAATCGAATCCGACAAACTCGACAAGGCCCGAACCGGTGGCGAGTACCGGCGTGCCGATGGCGCAGGCGATATCGACGCCCGGATGATAGTGATCGTCGCTGGGGGAGAATTGCTGACTGATGAAACCGTCGATCGGCAATCCTACGGGCACGGAGTAGTCGGCCGAGACCGGCCGCGCCATGACGGCGATGGCTGTCCGGTCGAGCTGGGCGAAAATAGTGGAATCGGTGGGCATCTCCGGGAATTCGAAGTCAACGCCGGCCAGTTTCGTGAGCCGGGTCACCATCTCCCGCGCTTCACGAAGGTTGTCTTCGAGTAACTGCACCTTGTACCGATATCGCTTCAGGCCCTCATTCTCGGACTGCACTCTTTCGGTGATTGCGGCCCGGGAGAGCACGCTGCCATAAAACGAGAAGAAGAGCACGATCCCGACCAGAATGAAGATGATGCCGCCGACGATAAGTCGGAGGATCCATTGGCGGATGCGCCACTGGGCGCGCGCCTCAGTCCCGTCGGGGATCAGCATGATAGTTACGTACTTGGTCGGCATGGCGTCTTACTCAATCCGGGCGAATAACTCCAGGAGGCGGTTGAGATCGTCATCATTATAGTATTCGATCTCAATGCGTCCTCTCTTTAGCCCCGGCACTATTTTTACCGACGTTCCCATGAGCCGTTTCAAGTACGTCTCGGCGTCAGCCAGCGCCGGCAGCTTGCGTTTCGGAATCAGGCGCCTCTTACGGGCCGTGGAGACTTTGCCCTCGACCTGCCGCACCGACAACGCACCATCGACAACCTGCTCCGCCATCCGAAGCATGTCATCTTCGGACGAAAGCGCCAGCAGGGAGCGGGCGTGCCCTTCGGTCAGCCGCCCGTCACGAACGAACCGCGCGACTGACTCAGGAAGTCGCAACAGGCGGAGCTGATTGGTGATGGCGGTGCGTGACTTGCCTATCCTTTCGGAGAGCTGCTGCTGGGTGAGTCCGCACTGTTCGATCAGCCGACGGTACGCCTCGGCCAGTTCCATCGGATTGAGATCTTCGCGCTGCACGTTTTCGATCAGGGCCAGTTCCAGCATCCGGGTGTCGTCGACATGTTCCATCACGGCGGCGGGGACCTTGTCCAATCCGGCCAGCTTGGCCGCACGGTAGCGCCGCTCACCCGCGATAATGTGGTACCCGGACCCATTTTTCTTCAATACCAGCGGCTGCATCATACCGTCTTTTTTCAGCGACTCGGCCAGTTCGTTGAGCCGCTCGGAGTCAAATGACTGCCGTGGCTGCATGGGATTCGGCGATATGTCGGTGAGCGGAATCATCTGGAATCTCGCGCTTTCACCCTCGGGCTCCGCATGACTGGGGATTAACGCTCCCAGTCCTCGTCCCAATACCTGCTTGCTCATCGTGACATTACCTCCTGGGTGAAGGCCATATAGTTTTCGGCGCCGGTCGAAAGTATGTCGTACAGGATGATCGGTTTACCGAACGACGGCGCTTCGGACAGGCGAACATTCCGATTGATAACCGTATTGTACACTTTCGAGTCGAAATAGCGCCGTACTTCATCGGAAACCTGTTTGGACAGATTCAAGCGGCCGTCGTACATGGTCAGCAGTACACCCTCGATCTGCAGCGACGGATTCAGGTGCTGCTGTACGAGCTTGATGGTGTTCATCAGCTGGCTCACGCCCTCGAGCGCGTAGTACTCACACTGAATGGGAATGATGACGGAGTGCGCGGCGGTGAGGGCGTTAATCGTCAACAGGCCGAGTGACGGCGGGCAATCGACGATAATGTAACGGTACTCGTCGGTCAGCGATGTCAGTGCGGCCTTCAGACGGGACTCACGAGAGAGAATGCTGACCAGCTCGACTTCGGCGCCGACCAGGGAGATGGAGGAGGGCGCAAGATGGAGACAGGCCATCTCGGTGGGGCGAATAACCTGCGGGAGCCCCGCCCGCTCAAGCATGACATCGTAGATCGATATATCTACTTTATGTTTGTCGATCCCGAACCCGCTGGTGGTGTTGGCCTGGGGATCGAGGTCGATGAGAAGGGTTTTCTGCTCAGCGGCCGCCAGACAGGAGGCGAGGTTTACGGCTGTAGTGGTTTTGCCCACTCCTCCTTTTTGGTTGGCAATCGCGATGATCTTCTGCACAGTGACTCCTTGTCAACAAAAGCTGCCATCCACGTACGCGCCAATCTTATCATCCCGGCTAGCCTTATGCAACTAAAAACGGGCCTTCGCCGGGGCTATTCTCGGGTGATCAGGCAGAAGTGCTTAAACGGCTGATCGGGAGCGGACTGGAACCGAAAACGTCGAATTCCGGCACGATCGACCGCGAACGGCGGATCGCTGTAGTACACGAAAACGCCATCACTGTCGAGGACAGACAGTACCCCGGAGAGCAAGGTCGCCGTAAGGGTGACATATCGGAGTGTGACGAGGGCGAAGGTGCGCTCGAAGCGGATATCCTCGAACGTACGGGGAATCACGGTGACGGCCAGTCCGAGATCACGCGCGATCCTGACCAGGGCGGCGGCCTTTTTCTGGGTCCGTTCGCAGGCATGGAGAGAGGCGGTCCGTCCGGTGAGTGCAATGGGAAAAAGAGGAAATCCGCCGCCGGCTCCGATGTCGAGATAGGCGCCCCCGGCGGCGCCGCTGTTCAGCACCGTGAGTGGAAGCAGACACTCGGCGACCATGCGGTCGAATGAATCGCGCGATGTTTCACGTGAAACAAGGTTGATTCGCTTGTTCTCGGCCATCAGCAGGTCGTGGAAAAAGGATAGTCTTGAACCGCTGTCGAATCGGTCCAACAGGGCGGGCACGTCAAAAGGGACGGTCTGAGGGGAGCCGGTCACGCCGATTCCGCCTGGTAACGCTTGAGGTGAACTGAAAGGATAGCGACATCGGCCGGGGTCACGCCCTCGATCCGTCCCGCCTGACCAAGTGATTGAGGGCGGAATCGTGACAGTTTCTGCCGGGCCTCAATCCGGAGGCCGGAGACTGAGCCATAGCTGAAGCGCTCCGGAATCCGTTGCCGTTCCAGCTTGCGAAACTTCTCTATTTCACGATCCTGCTTTGCGATATACCCTTCATACCGGATGCGTATCGCGGCTCGCTGCAACACCTCCGGCTCTCCAGAGAACGTACCATCGAATCGCGCCAGAACAGGCATTATCTCTTCCAGGCCGATACCGGGCATCCGTAGAAGATTCTCCAGAGAGACGTCGTCAGTCTTCTTGAACCGATCCCGGAAGTCCGGGATGTCGGTGGTCTTGACACGTGTCGCTCGGAGCTTCCCGATTTCCATCTGAGTCTTCTCTTCCAGTTCCCGAAAGCGGGCGAGGTCAGGTGCGGGAACCAGCGAGTACCGGGCCGCGTACCGGAAAAGACGATCGCGGGCGTTGTCCTGGCGAAGGGCCAGACGGTACTCGGCCCGTGAGGTAAACATGCGATACGGTTCGGTGATCGACCGCGTGCAGAGGTCGTCGATCATGACGCCGATATAGGCTTCGGATCGGTCGAGCACAAACGGTTGCTCCCCGGCTATCATGAGTACGGCATTTATTCCTGCCATAAGCCCTTGTGCAGCTGCTTCTTCGTATCCGGATGTGCCGTTGATTTGGCCGGCGAAAAACAATCCCGGAATACGGCGGGTTTCCAGCGACGGCTTGATCTGCCAGGTGGGACAGTAGTCGTACTCGACCGCATACCCGGGGCGGGTGATCCGTACCTCCTCCAGCCCGATGACGGTGCGAATCGCTCTCTCCTGAACATCCTCAGGGAGAGCGGTCGAAAAGCCGTTGGGGTAGATTTCGGACGTGCCGTTGCCCTCGGGTTCGAGAAAGAGGTTGTGCGTCGGCTTATCGGCAAAGCGAAAGAACTTGTCTTCGACCGACGGGCAATACCGGGGGCCGGTTGACGAGATCTGCCCTGAAAACATTGGAGATCTTGTCAGGGAGGCCAGCATTATCTCGCGGGTTGCATCGGTGGTGCGAGTGAGATAACATGGCGCCTGTTCGAAATGGCGCGGTTCGGAGCGATAAGACAATCGCGGCATTGGAACCTCGCCGGGCTGAATCTCGCATCGGGACCAGTCGATGGTGTCCCCGTCGAGGCGGGGTGGCGTGCCGGTCTTGAGTCGGCCCAGTTGGAAACCAAGGCGGGCAAACGATTCGGATAGCCGGTAGGCGGCTTGTTCACCGAACCGCCCTGCCTGTATCTTTTTTTCGCCTATATGGATAAGACCGCCAAGGAACGTTCCGGTCGCAACGATGACGGCGCGGCAGAGGATCGGACGGCCGTCCTCGGTTCGCACGCCGCAGACGCGGCCTGCGGAATCGAGCATAATATCGCCGGCGAGCGCCTCGATAACGGATACATTCGGTTCAGCAGAGACATAGTCGACGACAAACTGGTTATAATAGCGGCGATCGCACTGGGCGCGGGTGGACCAGACAGCAGGACCGCGGGAGAGATTGAGACGACGGAACTGGATGCCGGTAGCATCGGTCGCCAGACCCATTACTCCCCCGAGAGCGTCAATCTCAGCAACCAGTTGCGATTTGCCGATCCCGCCGATTGCCGGGTTGCAGGACATGAGGGCAAGCCGGGCAGGGTCCATAGTGACGATAGCGGCGGTCTTCCCCATCCGGGCGGCGACCAGCGCCGCCTCTACACCGGCGTGCCCACCGCCAATAACGACAATGTCAAAGTCGCGATCGATCATGTTCATTCAAAACCAACGGAGAAGTCGGGATGTTTCACGTGAAACGATCCACAGACACCTGCCGATTCCCGCCGACGAATATTGCATCGCCCTGAGCGATGGCATTAGCTCAATGTACCCAGATATTCATTTGCCGATACAAAACGACCCAAAGATCTGGCCCAGAATCTCTTCAGTATATATCCGTCCAGTGATTTCGTCCAGTGCATCGGTCGCCTGGCGAAGGTTATATGCAATCAGGTCCGGCGAGTCCCCCGATTCAAGCTGGTCGCACACCAGCAGCAGTGCGTCGTGTGACGTTCGGAGTTTCTGCTGATGGCGAGCCGAGGTGACCACGACCCCGGATGTCAGATCGGGCATCCGATCATCAATAGAGGCGACAATAGCGTTGATGAGCGCTTCAATACCTTCGCCGGTCTTGCAGGAGTAGCTGAGGACGATTCGACTGTCGGGTGTGCCGACCGCGAGGTCGATTTTATTACCGGTGACAAGAGTGCGGGATGGATCAAAACCGGCAACATCGGCCGGAAGATGTGTCCTCCATCCGGGGTCGGCAAGATCGACCATCCAGATGACAAGGTCAGCCTGATCGATCAGCGCGCGGGCGCGGGACTGACCCGCCTTTTCCAGCTCATCGCCTTCGGTTCGAAGACCTGCGGTATCGATCAGGTTGACGGCGAACCCGTGAAGGTCTATCCATTCCGACAGGTAATCTCTTGTTGTACCGGCGGTTGGATTGACGAGCGCACGCTCCTGTCGAAGCAGGAGGTTAAAAAGTGAGGACTTGCCGGCGTTTGGCCGTCCGGCCAGGACGATCCGGAATCCCTCATTAATAATGCGGCCGCCCCGGTAAGTCGCCAGCAGACGCTCGACATCTGTCAGGACATCGCGTACCGGCTCACGCATTGATAGCAGCAGATTCGGATCGATGTCTTCTTCGGTGAAGTCAATGGACGCTTCAAGTTCCGCTCGCGCGCGGAGAAGCCGGTCGCGGAGGGATTCGATTTCCTGCGAATAGGCTCCGAGCAGGTGCTGGCGCGAGACTTCATAGGAGTGCCGGGTGTTGGCGGCAATCACCTCGGCGACCGCCTCGGCGCGGGCAAGATCGATACGGCCGTTCAGAAAGGCCAGGCGTGTGAATTCGCCCGGCTCGGCGGCGCGTGCTCCCGAACCAAGCACACTGTCGAGGAGCATGCGAACCACGTGACGTCCGCCATGGCAGAATATCTCTATTTGGTCCAGACCCGTATATGATTGTTTTTCCGGCATATAGACCGCAGTGACCTCGTCGATCACACGCCCGCTCGCATCGTGCCATTGCCCGTAGCGGAGCATAAACGGTGTGACATGGTGATCGGTGCGCTCTGACTGCGGCCGGAAGTGGTTCGTGAGGATAGCGAGGCTTCGGGGGCCGGCGACACGGACAGCGGCGATACCGCCTTCGCCGGGTGGCGTTATGACAGCGGCGATAGTGTCATCGCCGCTGTCAGGCTTTTTTTTTCCACGGATGCTGTCATCTCAGACCCACGTGCGGGTTAAGCCGTCTGGACATGCACGTTTTTCGGTCGACGGTAAACCAGCCAGTCGAGCAGTGAGAACACGGAGAAGCAGATCCAGTAGAGAATCAGACCGGACGGGAGGCTGTACAGGAAAAAGCCCATCATCAGCGGCATGATATACATCAGAGCTTTGTTCTGCTGGGTGCTTGACGCCATGGTCAGATGCTGCGACAGAAACTGGGCGGCTACCATGAGAATCACGAGCGCGATGTAGGGATCGGTGAAGCCGGTGGCGCCGTGCGACAGGTCTTTAATAAACCACACAAACGGTGCATCACGAAGCAGGATGGTCGCCTGGAAAACGGAGAACATCGCAAACAGCAACGGCATCTGCAGCAGGATCGGAAGGCAGCCGGAGAGCGGATTGACGCCGTGCTTTTTGTACAGCTTCATCATCTCCTGATTCATCGCCTGCGGATTTTTCTGATATTGCTTCTTGAGCTCTTCGATTTTGGGTTGCAGATCTTTCATGGCCTGCATCGATTTAAACGATTTCAGCGACAGCGGCATGGTGATGATCTTGATTATCAGCGAAAACAGGATGATAACCACGCCGTAGTTGCTGATGACATGATACATTTTGGGCAGCGCCCACATCACTGCGATCGCAAAGGGCTTGATGATCCAGCCGATGAACGGGGTGGTGCCGATATCGAGCATGTCTTCGAGACCGACATCGTACGACCGCATGAGAAAATAATCCATCGGGCCGACAAATACGGTGAAGCTGTCGCGAATCTCATGGCGCCCGCCGAGCGGCATTTCGAGCGCCGCGGCGATCTGTTTGACCTCGACTTCCTTGCCGTCTATAGTCGCTTTCCACTTGCGGCCGGTCGCATGCGCACCTTCCGCGAGCTGCGACTTCGGGATCATGACCGACGTAAAATACTTGGAGCGGACCCCGGCCCAGGTGGTCGTGCCGGATTCGCTCTGGTTCAGAGCACCATCGGAGTAATCATCGAGCTGCTTTCGTGAACCTCCGATCATCGCCACGGCGTTCATCGCGTTGAAATCGGTTTTGGCGTCGGGCTCGGTCACCGGGGGAGGATTGTTCCATACCAATTCATACTGCAGGTCAATACCGAGACGTTCGGTGTTGCGGACCGCGAGTACCATGTCAAACGAATAGGTGTCAGGGAAAAACGTGTAGTGCTTGATGATTTCCACTCCGCTGGGGGCACGGAATGTATAGTCAAGCGTAAGCTCTTTATCTTTAATGGCATACGCGCCCGGCGCGAGTGAAGAAACAAACGGGAGCTTGCCTGTCATTACGGCGCCGCCGGCAAAACCGGCCTCCAGGGCGACATTCATGGGCTCCGGCAACATCTCTATCAAATTACCATCGCGGTAAGTATGCTCCTTCAGCAGCATGGAGACGGGGCCGCCGCCGAGGCTGATCATGGTGATTTCATACTTATTGGTGGTAATGATCACCGAATCAATTTTTGTCGTGTCGGGCAGGATATCTTCGGAAAGCTGCGGGCTGATTGCAGACGTATCGGACAACAGATCGGGGATTGCGGCACCCGATGGAGAAACGAATGTATCCTGTTGTTTAGCAGCATCTTGTGTCGATGAGTCAATCTGCTCCGTGGGTGCGGCTTGTCGTGGCGGCTCTGGCTCGTGGAGCCCGAGAAACTCGAGGATTTGCCAATAGAACAGGACAATGAGAGCCAGTATAACGATCAGAACGATAGACTTCCTGTCCACGGTCACATTCCTTTATTCTTATGTCTCATATGTACTTAATATTTTCCTACGGCACCGGATCATAGCCGCTGTCGTGCCACGGATGGCAACGCAGGATGCGACGGATGGCGAGCCAGGAGCCGCGGAGGGCGCCGTATTTTCGCAAGGCATCTTCGGCGTAGTGCGAACAGGTTGGATCAAAACGGCACTGATTTCCTATAATCGGCGACAGGGTATAGCGATAGAGATAGATCAGAGCAATCAATGGATAGGCCGCCCATGATATGCTATAAGGGCTGCTCGGAGAGGCTTGCGAAGATCCGGCTGACATCGGCACTCACTTGTTCCACTGACGGAGCGGGGGCTTTTGGTCGGGCCAGAATACCGACCCAACCCGGCACGGCGAGCTTATCGCGGGAGAGTCGGACCGCCTCGCGGAAGATCCGTTTGAGGCGGTTGCGATAGTGTGCCTTCCCGCAGGCCCGGGGCACGAAAACGGCGAATCGAAACTCGTCTGCCGGTCGCCACAGGAGGGTAAAAGAATCCCCCGGAATTCGGCGACTATCGGCGAAAAGCTGGTCGATCGCGACCCTGCCTTTCAGGCTCTCACTCCGGGGTAATCTATTTTTTGCGGGCAATGCGGACAGTCAGACGTTTTCTGCCCCGGGCGCGACGGCGCGCCAGCACCTTGCGGCCGTTTTTGGTGGCCATCCGTTTCCGGAAGCCGTGATCGTTAATCCGCTTCCGATTGGACGGCTGAAATGTCCGTTTCATACGATACTTACCTTCTATTCTGGTGTAGCACGAGAATATACCCAAAAATGGAAGGTCGTCAAGACATTAATGGGTCGTCGGACGGGTCAGGCCTGCTTCCACAAGTGGTACTTATGAGTCCCGTAGATCTTGATGCCCAGGATCAAAGTCTCCGTGAAAAGCAGCAGGAAGGTTATCCGGGCGGGGGTAAGGTATGTCAAGAGCATACCCACGAGCACTATGTGCACGATCGATCCAACAACCTGCGAATAGTTGGCGTACGACGCATGTCCGAGCGCCGCAAGGAACGGGTACCCCAGCATCATTGAGGTGGTTTGGATCGGCACGATCAGGCAAAAGATACGGAAGAGATCAGCCGATTGGCCGAATCCCGGCCCAAACACGAGCCGCGTCACTTCCTCGTTGAACAGGTACGCGACCGACGAGATCACAATTGCAAATGCAAGTCCGACTCTGAAGACGTGTCGAAACAGCCTGACATTCCGCTGGCTGGACATGTATGGATACAACGCGGTAACCACCGGATGAAACAGGGCACGCATAGCGATATAGAGCTTTTCGGCGGCAGCATAGTAGCCGACCGCGGTATTTGTGGTGGCGAAGCCGAGCACGAGCGTATTGAACGACGCAGACACCGAAGACGACAAGCTGGCGACGAAAAACTGGAACCCATCGCGAACGAGATGTCGGACTTCCGAGATTGACGGCAGGTGAAAGCGGATAGAAAACCGTGTGAACGCGAGGGTGAGCCCGGCAACGCCGGCGAGGGTCATTCCCAGTCCGTTGAACAGCGGCACGAGGCGATAGTCGTGCGCGGTCCGAACAAAGACGAATATCAGAATAACGAAGAGCACCCGGGCGCCGAGGTTGAGCGCGGTGGAGTACTTCATTCGTTCCATACCCTGGAAAAACCAGACCGGAAAGAGTACTCGTCCGAGGACAATCGTGAACGTAATGAGGTAAATGCCCGGATCTTCGGCGAGCCGCGGCACGACCAGGGTTAGTAAATACAGGAGCAAGAAGCCGAGACCGAGAAACACGCTTTGCGCGAGCAGCACACCGACAAAAACACGGGAGACACGCTCCTTGTCTTCCCGGTGGGCGGCGATCTCGCGCGTGGCGGACAACTCGAACCCAAAGGTTGTGAGAATGATGAAATACTGAATGACAGCCTGGGCGAACGCGACCAGACCATATTTCTCGACGCCCAACACGCGGGTCAGATACGGGACGGTGACGAGTGGCAGGATGTAATTCGCGGCCTGAAGGACCGACAACGACACGAAGTTCTCGGTGAGCCGGCGTACTCCGGTGCCGCGAAGACCGTTCAGGGAATGCTGTGCTCTGCTCAGCCAGTCGTCGCTATCAGTCATGTCGCGCTGCTCCGGACTGACGGTACCGTTCCTGTGATTCACGGATCACACGCTCGGCCGCGGCTCGCGGCGACCAACCCTCGATACCGGTCTTTTTCTTCTCGAGGTCCTTGTAAACCGCAAAAAAGTGCTCGATCTCGAGCAGCAGGTGTGCGGGGACCTGATCGAGTTCCTCGATCTGGTTCCACATCGGGTCCTTGGTCGGCACACAGAGGATCTTTTCGTCGGGGCCTTTTTCATCTCGCATATGGAACACGCCTACCGGCTTGGCTTCTATATAGCAACCGGGAAAAGTGGGTTCCCACACGAGCACGAGCGCATCAAGCGGGTCGCCGTCGCCGGCCAGCGTGTCGGTGATAAAGCCGTAATCCGAGGGGTAGTGGACCGCCGAGAAGAGCATCCGGTCGAGCCGGATTATTCCCCGCCGGGAGTCATATTCATACTTGTTACGGCTGCCTTTGGTGATTTCGACCATCACTTCGACTATCAGCAGGTCGTTTTGTTTAGTTGACATGCGGTTTTTACCTTATCACTTTTCTACAGTTTACGGACCGTGCGCTCGCTGGTCGGCCGGGTCCGGGGGGAGTTTCAGGGGCCGGACGGGGGGCCGAAGCAAAAATGAGGCTGGATTTTATACCAAATTGCCGATACATTATATATCATGGAAGTCGAATCGCTCAAATACTTTAAGTATGAAATTGCGGTCGGCGCGGCAGTTCCCATGCCTAAGCCGAAGTCCGATGCCTACCCGAACAACCAGAACTCCGTCCAGGAGTACCTGCTGACCTTGTGCAAGGAGCATGTGGGGGCGCTCGGCAAGATCGGCAAAGAGTGGGTATTCAACGAGGCCGTGATCGGGGAGAAGGTGCGGCTGGACAATCGGTCGGATATCCGCCGGGTATTTGATTTTGCCGAGGAGCTGGGGATGATCGTCGCGGCGCCGGACCAGAGTGGCGAAGGCTGGCCGGAGGGGTTTGTGGCGTACCAGTTGAGCGAGACCTACTGGACGAAGTTTGACAAGTTCGCGCCGTAAGTGATCGGCACACGAGTGAGGTCTGCGACCCGCCAAGAGGCGGGTTTTTTGTTGGCGAAGGCGCATGGAACAGCGGCTGTCTACCCCGGCGCCATGGTGACTCCGCCACTCTCGTTTTGCTACCCTCACAGACCGCATTACTGGTGGGCAAGCGCCCACAACACCTATCATAATAAGGACAAAGTACTCCATGTTTGCGAACTCCCGGGACCGGTTTTTCGACTTTTTCGGCCTCAAATTCGTATGACTAGTGAACTTCGCCGAACCCCCTCAGGGGATCGGCAGCCGCAAACCGTAACAAGCTGGAGGCGAAAGCTATGTCTGGCACCATGAAGTGTTTTGTGATGCAGGGAATCGGGAAAGTCGGATTCGCCGAGAAGCCGATACCGAAAGCCGGGCCAAACGACGCAATCGTCAGAACGACGCACGCCCTGGTTTGCACCTCCGACGTACACACTGTCAAGGGAGCGATCGGGGATCGCCACAACCTCACGCTCGGACACGAGGCGGTCGGGATCGTTCACGAGGTCGGCAGCGAGGTCCACTCGTTCAAGAACGGCGACCTGGTCGCTGTCAACGCCATCACCCCTTGTTACAAATGCGAAAACTGTCTCCGGGGCTACCCTTCGCAGTGCACCCAGATGCTCGGTGGCTGGAAATTTGCAAATATCAAAGACGGCACCTTCGCCGAATACTTCCATGTCAACGATGCCGAGGCCAACCTCGCGCTCATTCCCAAAGGCGTGCCGCCGGAGATCGCGGTCTATGCTACCGATATGATGTCGACCGGGTTTATGGGCTCCGAGCAGGCCAACATTCCGCTCGGCGGTACCGTGGCAATCTTCGCCCTCGGACCGGTCGGGATGATGGCTGCGGTCGGGGCCAAACTGCTCGGCGCCGGACTGATAATCGGTGTCGACGGCGTCCAAAGCCGGCTCGATCTCGCGCGCAAACTGGCAGTCGATATCCCGGTCAATTTCAAGGAAGGCGACCCGGTGAAGAAGATCCTCGAGTTGACCGGCGGTCTCGGGGTCGATTCGGCGGTCGAGTGCCTCGGCTCGCAGATCACCTTCGAGTCCTGCGTCAAAGCCACCCGGCCGGGCGGGACCATCTCGGTCTGCGGCTATTTCGGCGAGGGTGACTATGTCAAGATTCCGCGCACGGAGTGGGGAGTCGGCATGTCCGACAAGACCATCCGCACCGGCCTCTGCCCCGGCGGACGGGTCCGGATGGACCGCCTGCTCCGGCTGCTCGAGACGAAAAAGGTCGATCCGTCACTGCTGACCACACACCGGTTTACGTTCGACGAAGTGGACAAGGCGTTTAACCTGATGGCCTCGAAAGAGGACGGCATCATCAAACCGCTTGTTACGTTCTAGCCGTTTGCCTGTCGAACTGACTGTATAGAGTAGCCCCACCCGCCGTGCCCAGACACGCGAGTGGGGCGATGTTGTTGCGGGCAGGGGGTGGGTGCTGCAGAGTGATCCGCGTAGGGCAGAACCCGCGTCCGCAGGACCCGCCGCGGCGGGGACTATAGGTGGGCCACAGTCTTTCGCTCGGGGGAGAAGTCTTCCCTACATCTTCTCCACACATCCTGCAATCAAATCACGCAGTTTTGGCTCGGTGCGGGAGGCCGTCCCGATTACGTCCTGCAACGAACAGGGATGCATGTTGTCGGCGAGGCCCATGTCGGTGATGATCGAAAAGCCGAGAATCTTGTTGCGCTGGTGGTGCGCGGTGATGACCTCGGGCACAGTCGACATCCCGACCGCGTCGGCGCCGAACCCGCGAAGCATCCTGTACTCCGCCGACGTCTCCAGACACGGTCCGGTCAGGCCGACGTAGACGCCTTCCTGCAGTCTCAGGTTCTGCTGGAGTGCGACATCTTTAGCGAGCTGAACGTACCCCTTGTTGTAGACTTCGTACATGTCCGGGAAGCGATCGCCCCAGCTTTCGTCATTCGGACCGATCAGCGGGTTGCCGGGGAAGAAGTTGATGTGATCCTTGATCACCATGATGTCGCCGGGTTTGAAGTTCGGGTTCATGCCGCCGGCGGCGTTAGAGACAATCAGGGTCTCCATACCGAGCTTCTTGAGGACGCGGATCGGGAAAGCGATCTGCTGGAACGTGTAGCCCTCGTAGTAGTGGAAACGCCCCTGCATGCATACGACCGGTTTGCCTTTCAGGTGGCCGAACAGCAACCGTCCGGCATGCGACTCAACCGTGCTGACCGGGAAGTGCGGAATGGTTTCGTAGCCAACCGTGCCGACCATCTGGATGCCATCGACCAGCGAACCGAGACCGGTGCCCAGGATGATGCCGATTTTGGGAGCGAAATCGATCTGCTTGTGAATATGGGCAACCGCCTCGTCGAGCATTTTGTGAATTTCCTGCCAGGTAAAAAGCGCCATCGAGATACTCCTCACTCGGGATTGTTTTCTCTGTCGTAGTGAAGAATATAGGGCATTTGATTCTTGGGGAAAGCGGAAGTTAGGCGGCGGAAGCTACACGGGGTAAACGAAAAAAAAGGACCGGCCTGGCGAGAACGAGGCCGGTCCCGAAGCAGTACGGGATGGGTAATCGTTCAGCTTTTTGCTGCCCTGTCCATCTCCTCGTTGAACTTCTCGACGACCGAATCCAGTTCGCGCGCGAGGTCGTTGGGATCCATGGGCGCGTTGGGATCGCGCTGAGCGGGTTCATCGCCGGCCGATTCCGGGGCTTCCTGCACGGGGACAAAGCCACGCGGGATATCCTCGGCCCGTGAATCGGTTTCGGTAACTTCTCCCTGTCGCGGGACGTCGGCGGCCGCTTTTCGCGCGGCGGCATCGGCATGCTGCTGTGCTTTCGCGTGCTGGTAGTTTTCCAGCGCTGCGGCCAGCTCGGGGTCAATCGGCGACGCGGGCGTCTGCTCGGTCGCTTCCTCATCGAGCACATTGTGTTCGAACGCGTCGTCCGACCGGCTGCTCATTTCTTCGGAGGTCATGTCGAGCGGCCGTGATTCCTGCAACGGTTGTACCTGTTTTTTCTCGACGGCCGGTGCGGCTGTCGAGAGGCGATCCTGCTCATCCTTGACGACCCGGCGGAGCGATTCGGTCAGGTCTTCACTCTGGGGGGCCGCGGGCCGAGACAGCGGAGCTGCCGGGGCAACTTTGACAATTTCCTGAGCGGCGTTTGCTTCTTCGGTCTTTATCGCAGGCTGCTTCGACGGCACCGTGGCGACTGTTTCGCGACGCGCGCGCTTGACCTCGGTGGAATCGGTTACCTCGATTTGCTGTTCATCCTTGACTTCTTTGGGTTCCGCGTTGGCGATTTCATTGACGAGATCGAGGTGGTTGCCGATGAGCTGACGGAGCTTGTTGACATAGGACTTGCGGGCGAGTTCCAACTTGGCCAGCTGTTGCTGATAGTGCTGGGCTTTGGCTTCGTGCGCCTTCTTGAGTTCTTCCGCGTGGTTCTTAGCCTTGGCCAGTAACTCCTCGGCTTCCTTGCGGGCATTCGCCAGAGTCATGTCGGCATTGCGGCGGGCATCGATCGCCGCGCTCTTGATGGTGTCCTCGAACTGTTTCAGGGCCGTCAACTGGCTCTTGAGCGACTCCACTTCCATTCCCAGCTTGACGTTCTCCTGTTTGAGGGTTTCGAACGCCTGAGCCATTTGTTCGCGGAAACTGTCGACCTCTTCCCGATCATAGCCGCGCATCTGGTTTGGAAAATGGTACTTGCGGATATCATTCGGCGACAAATCCATAGTGTCTCTCGCTTATCTACAGTGGACTGTTATTCGGTCGTGCTCTCGTGAGTGTATTTGTGTCAGGTCCCATGTTCGAAATTCAGACAGGACCACATCCTTGCGTCGTCTTTATAGTTATCGGGGATTTGCCGGAATTATTTACCGGGAAAAAGCGGGTGTACGGAGCATGGCCCCGGCTCGGGGTCCGATCGAAACACCCAAAACGGTTCCCCGTTTCTGCGCCGGCAGTGCTTCTGCAGAAAGTCGCGCGAACGGCCGAACCGAGGGATCAGAAAAGCGCGGTTACCAGTCCAACCAGCGCGCCGCCTGCGATAAGCCAGACGGAATTGATCCGATACCGGAAGAGCAGGACCACAGCCGCGATCGCCAGAAGTGCTGAGACGGGATCTACTATCGAAGCGCGGCCAAGTTGCCAGGTGACGGCCCCCATCAGGCCAAGGGCCGCGACATTGACTCCGTCGAGCAGGCTTCCAGCAAGACGGGATTTTCGAATACGGGGGATCAGCGGGTTGGACAGGGCGACAAAGACAAACGAGGGAAGGCAGATCGCGACGGTCGCACCGACTGCTCCAAAAACACCGCCGAGCAGATAGCCGATAAATGTTGCGGCAGTAAACAGCGGGCCGGGGGTAATCTGACTGATTGCGATGGCGTCGATCAACTGCTGATCGGTCAGCCAGCCGAGCCGGTCGACGAAGTCGGCTCGGAGAAAAGCCAAAAGGACATAGCCGCTGCCGTACCAGACGGCGCCGATTTTCAGCAGGTTGAGAAAAAGCCCGACAAAACTGAACGGCGCGGCCGTTCCCGCGACGGTGACGGCGGTACTGAGCGGTACCAGCAGCAGCGTCTTCATGCTTCCCTGTACGGACCTTACGTTGCGGCCGACCATCATCACCAATCCACCGACAAACAGTAGTGCGATCTCATTAACACGGAAGAAGTAGAGGGTGACGACGCCGACGACAATCGCGGTCGGCAAGATACCGTTGATCACCTTTCGACCGAGGGACCAGAGTGCCTGGACGATTACTGCAATCACGACCGGCTTGACGCCGTACAACAGCCACTCGGCCTGCGGTGTGGAACCAAACCGAACGTAGGCCCAGGACAGGACGAGCACGGCGACGGCGGCGGGGATCATAAAACACAGCCCGCCCAGCAGCAGACCGCGCCAGCCGGCGCGCATATAGCCGATGTGGATAGCCATTTCCGTGGAGTTGGGGCCCGGAATCAGATTCGTAGCTCCGACGAGGTCAAGGAACTGCTGGTCGGTGAGCCAGCGGCGGCGGGAGAGGACTTCATCGTGCATCATGCCGATATGGGCCGCTGGACCGCCAAACGCGGTGGCACCGAGCCGAAGAAACAGCAGGGCGACTTCGCGGAGCGACCGTCGGCTGTAAACTGAATCGCTTCTTCCGGGTTCTTCTCCGCGTGGCGGTGCTTGGTCGTCAGGCATATCGATTCACTCGGTAATCAGGCGTATGGCCGCCGGACTGGTCTGGATCAAGGCAGAAACGGTCACGCGGTTGGCGAGGGTGTACCGATCAGTCCCGTAGTTTTCGGGGACCAAAAATGGAAGTCCCGATTCGGATCATGGTTGAGCCTTCGGCGATGGCCAGGGCGAAATCGTCGGACATCCCCATGGACAACGTATCAAAGTCATCGCCCAGAAGATCGCGGCCCTGCTTGAACAAGTCCGCACAGCGGCGGAAGGCCCCTCGGATTTCGTCCTCGTCGTCGGTCAGCGGCCCGATGGTCATCAGCCCGGTCAACTTGATATTGGAGAAGGTGCTGATTGTATTGATCATGTCGATCGTTTCTTCGGGCCGGAAGCCGTGCTTCTGCTCCTCACCGGAGCAGTTGACTTCGAGGTAGCATTCGATCTGGCGTTCCATCACCCCCGCCTGTCGATTGATTTCTTCGGCAAGCTTGAGGGAGTCGACCGACTGGATAGTGTCAAAAAGCTCGATAGCCTTTTTGACTTTGTTGGTCTGAAGGTGGCCGACCATATGAAAGCGTGCGATATGGCCGACTTCGATGATTTTTGGTTCTGCTTCCTGGACCCGGCTTTCGCCGATGTTGTGGATACCGGCTGCGACGACTTTGCGGATGGCGCTGGCCGGATGTGTCTTAGAGACGGCAACGATCGTTATGTCATCGGCGTCGCGGTTGTACTCCTCGCAGGCGTCGGCGATACGGCCGCGCAATTGTACCAGATTATCTGAAATGCGCTGCTTCATTGTTCCGGCGCAATAAATACCGGGCAGGGCTCATCAGACAAGCAAAATATCCCGTCGCAGGCCGGGGACGGCGCTCTTACGCCACCGCCAACTCATTGCGATACTGGGACACGCCGTCGAGCGGAAGGCTCGATCCGGTTGTCGAAATCCCCGGTTCGACATCTACGCCGCCGGGAGAGTAAAACGACTCGATGGTCCCCAGCGCCGAACTCACACGATCGAAGAACGAGTCTATCGAGCCCAGCAACCGGTCGCGGGCGGCAGCCACCTGCGCAGGGTCAAATCCCAGTTCCTCGGCGGCCATCGTGAAGAACTGCTCGGTCTGCTCGCGGATCTGAGCTTCCGACCCGGCCAGATAGGTGTCGACTGCGTCGAAGAACTTGGCCATGAGGTCAGCGGTGCCATCGGTAGCGACCTGTCCGGCGCGGTCGAGGTATCCGGCCAGCGAGCCGGGTTGCTGTTCCGCTACCTGCTGGGTCTGGACGTTGAAACGTTCAGCGAGCGCAAACGTGAATCGCGTGTCCATCTGGAAGCGCAGGGCAATCCGGTTGGTGGTGCGGCGGTGTCCGTCCTGAACGGACTCATGCAGTGACCGCCTGATTTTTGCAGCCTGTCGGTAGAATCCTTCGAGCGCGTAAGCGCGATCCTGCTGTGCGAACCGCTCCGCAACGGCGACGGCGGTCCTGCTTCTCGACTGGGCTTTTTCGACCCGCTTGCCATCGGCGACCTGTTCCCCGTCGGTGACATTCGTCGCGATTCGTTCGTATCCCGATGCCGAGAAATCAGCACTGAGCCCAAACCCGGCGGCGATAAGGTTCTCGACCTGGGAGCTGTCACCATCGACAAGTTGCTCGACGGAGCGGGCGAAAGCCGCGAGATCGAACTTCAGATCGAGGCGGTAGTCAAGACGCGCCTCGCGCCGGTAATAATAGGTACCGTCGGGCTGTTTGGCGACGACGGGCTGCGAAGTTCCCTCGCCGTCGGTTTGCTCGTCTTCTTCGACCGGGGCGGCAACCTCAGGAGCGACCTGATTGCCGGGAACGTAGGTGTCGGTTTTGGCGGCGGCCGGCCCGGCGGCTGATGTCGGGAGCTGGCCGTTGGTTGTCGGGTAGCGATTCCACCACGGACGGTTGGTCGCGGAGGGGTCGGGTCGGCCGAAGGTCCGCCAGTTATTGAAAGCGGTGAGGATATCGAACAGCTGCATGTTGGCACCCAATGTTTATGGTCTCAAAAAGCCACGACTACACTATCTGGTATCGGCGTTTTGGTACGAATCGTGAGCCACTTTCGGTTGCGGAAGGCTTGACAAAACTTGTGAAAAATGTAACTTGCGGTCAGGTGAGCAACGACGCGTGAGCACGCGCATCTGATTTGGAGGAGTTGATATGCCCTCGGTCCATCCCAATACGCTGCTGGCCCTGTCGGCCGGGATACAGTCCGAGTTAGCCAGCTACGTGTTTTACGTGGAGGCGTCCAAACAGACCGATCGTGCCGACCTTCGTCAGCTACTCCAGAAGCTGGCGCTCGAGGAGAAGGACCACTTCCGCCTGTTGGAACGACAGCATCACAGCCTTGTCAGGAGCGAGAAATGGATCAGCACGGCGGACATCATGAAGCGCGAGGGGCTGCCGGAGGTGGGAGAGGACATGGCGAGTGAGCATCGCGAGCTTATCGATGCGGTGCGTGGCAGCTCAAGCGCGCGGGAGCTGCTGGATATCGCCTACCGTTTGGAAGAGGACGCGCACAACTTGTTCGCCCGGGAAGCGGTTCGAGCCACCCGGCCCGAGGAGCAGAAGATGTTCGAGGGGCTTGCCCGATTCGAAAAAGGCCACATGGCGGTCATAAAAGACATGATGAAAAAATACGTTTAGTTGTTCGGCACTTTTGCTATGGTCAGACGAGCGGCTCTTGCTGATGCTGCTCGTTTTTTATTTCACAACTTTTTGTTGTCACGCCGCATGCTCCGGCGTATACACTAGCCATGACGAGTTCCCCTCTTCAGGCGATCGAACTCTCCCGTACGGCGCTGGCCAAAAACATTTGTTCGCTCAAGCGACTGGCGGGTGACCGCATGATGGCGGTATCGGTGAAGGCCAACGCGTACGGTCACGGGCTCCCTGAAATCGTTCGCTTGATGGTTGAGCGGCCCGAGGTCGATTATGTCGCGGTGCACTCGCTCGAAGAAGCGCTCGCGTGTCGAAAGCACGGATGGCCGAGGGGCATCCTTGTGCTCGGTCCGATTGCGACCAACCGTTTGGGCAGCGTGATCGAGCACGATCTGGAACCGACGGTTTTCGATACGTCCACCCTCACGGCACTGGGTCGAATCGGGGCAAAGGCCGGGGCGAGAATCCGTACCCATCTCAAGCTGGAGACCGGAACCAATCGCCAGGGAATCACCGAGCGGGAGATTGGGCGGTTTGCCGCGATCTATAAGAAGTTTCGGAGTCTGCAGCGGCCGGTCGGGGCGAGCATGCATTTCGCCAACATCGAGGATACCACAAGTCACACCTATGCGGAACAGCAACTGGGCGAGTTCAAGCGGCTGGTGGGAATTATGGGCAAGGCGGGAATCAAACCGCAGCTCCTGCATACGGCCAGTTCGGCGGCGCTGATTCTCTTTGAGAAGACGCGGTTCGACCTCGTACGTCCAGGAATCTCCCTGTATGGCTACTGGCCATCCAAAGAGACCTACCTGTCCTACCGCCTGCTCGGCGGGGACAACGAGATATTCGAACCGGTACTGTCATGGCGAGCTACCGTCACGCAGATCAAGAAACTTCCGGCCGACAGCTTCGTCGGGTACGGCTGTACTTATCGGACGACCGCTCCCACCACCCTCGCCGTGCTGCCGGTCGGGTATTATGACGGCTATCCGCGGGCGCTTTCAAATCGGGCCTATGTGCTCGTAAACGGCAAGAGAGCGCCGGTGCGCGGACGGATATGCATGAACCTGATGATGGTAGATGTGACCGATATCAAAGGAGTGCGGGTCGGCAGTCGGGCGACGCTCCTGGGGCGTGATGGTTCTGAGCGGTTGAGTGCAAGTCATCTGGCGGACTGGGGACAGACGATTCACTATGAGGTTCTCAGTCGGATTTCGGGGGCGATCGAGCGTTTGATAGTAGATTAAATCTCCCTACTTAACCGGACTCAACTGTGATCGTAACTGTAAACTATTGGCCGGCATGGCCGACTTTGTGAATGGATGGTACAAATTTCACCTTGACAGGAAATGCCGACGCACATAATATTCTTGTGAAGGATTTCACATATGCTGGGGTTTGGGACTGACCTGAAAACGCCTTTTATGGCATAGTTTGATCAACGGACTCTATGGGCAAAAAACGCATATCCGAATCGACTATCCATCGGCTGTCTCTGTACTACCGGGCATTGTCGCTGCTTGAAAAAGAGAACTATGAAACGGTTTCCTCGAAGGAACTGGCCAAGCGCGAGAAGTTGACCCCGGCGCAGGTGCGAAAGGATCTTTCGTTTTTCGGCACGTTTGGTACGAGGGGGCTGGGATACCCGGTACGGGAGCTGAAGCACCAGATTTCATCGATTCTGGGCATCGACCGGGTGTGGCGCGTGGCGCTGGTAGGTGTGGGGAACATTGGTTCGGCGCTGGTGAGCTACAAGGAATTCGCCAAACAGGGCTTCCAGATCGTCAAGTTGTTCGACAACGACCAGCGCAAGATCGGCTCCAATCACAAAGGCATTATCATTTCCGACATTGCGAATCTCGAGAAAGAGCTTCGCGATTCGAACATCGAAATAGTCGTGATGGCGGTGCCGGCGACAGTCGCGCAGTACATCACGGATGACGTGATACGGGCGGGAATCAAGGCAATTCTGAATTTCGCGCCGGTGAATCTGAAGGTGCCGGACGACGTGTACCTTCGGCACGAGAACATGTCGATGGAGTTGGAATATCTGTCGTTTGCGCTGGTGAACAACCACGCGCCAAAACGGTCAAAATAGACAAATACCTGTCCAGGGATGGACAGGGTGCTACTACTTTTTGTAAGCGTCCTTTTACGCGCGCGGTCCGGAAGCCACCCGGGCCGCGTTTTTGTGTTCCGGTCTGAGGGTCCGTTCATCCGGTCAACCTTGCGTTTTGTTGCACCGGTCTTCGGTGGTGGTGGCACGTCCCCGCCCAGCCCGGCGGGTCGACTGAATTCGCGGGGGGGTGTTTCTGTCTCGCCCACAATGTGATACCGGACATCCGGAAAGTCCTTTTGCCGGGGAAACTGCGATGATATATTTCGGGTTACCTTTGAAGTCGCGCGCGGGCACAGCACACCCGCAGCGCGGGGATATCGAAGCGCGACCCGCGGGGCGCGACGTCCGCACGGCCGCGCCGATCGGGAGGTAGGACCCGAATATGGCCAGACGTACACGCAGTCGAGACGGACAAGACTTTCTTCACATAAAGGGCGCTCGCGAGCACAACCTCAAAAACATCGACGTGCGCATCCCTCGCGACACGCTGACTGTCATCACGGGTCTGTCCGGGTCAGGCAAAAGCTCTCTGGCGTTCGACACGATTTACGCCGAGGGTCAGCGTCGCTATGTCGAGTCTCTTTCCGCGTATGCCCGCCAGTTTCTGGGGCTGATGGAAAAGCCCGACGTCGATTTTATCGAGGGGCTCTCCCCCGCCATTTCGATCGAACAGAAAGGAACCGCCAAGAACCCGCGTTCGACGGTCGGCACGGTCACGGAAATCTACGACTACCTTCGATTGTTGTTCGCACGCGTAGGCGTACAGCACTGTCTCAAATGCGGTCAGCCGATCACTCAGCAGACGGTGGAACAGATCGTGGATTCGGTGCTGAGTTTCGAGGAGGGCTCGCGGCTCATGGTGCTCGCGCCTTTGGTGCGGGGCAAAAAAGGGGAGCACAAGGAGATCATCGAGGAGGCGCGGCGCGAGGGATTCGTGCGGTTGCGTATCAACGGCGAGCTCATCGAGTCCGACTCCGAGATCGCGCTCGACAAAAAGAAGAAGCACACGATCGAAGCGGTGGTCGACCGCCTGGTGGTGAAAGCGACATCGAAACGCCGACTGGCGGATTCGGTTGAGACGGCGCTGAAGATGGGCCAGGGCACGGTGCTTATCAATATCAAAAACGACGATTTGTTGTACTCCGAGAAGTACGCGTGCCTGGACTGCAACATCAGTTACGAGGAGTTGAGTCCGCGGCTGTTTTCGTTCAACTCGCCGCACGGAGCGTGCAAGGCGTGCGACGGCCTCGGGCAAACGATGGAGATCGATCCGGGACTGGTCGTCCCGGACAAATCGCTGTCCATCTCCGACGGGGCGATTCGGCCGTGGGGCGGCGCCGACATGTCGAACTGGTACCGGTATATGCTCCGCGGTTTGGCCGGTCACTACGGTTTCAAGCTCAGCACACCGTTCCACAAGCTCTCGGACAAGATTCAGCAGGCGGTTCTGTACGGGACGGGCAAGGAAGAGGTGACCTTCGAGTACGAGCATACCAGCGGCAAGGGTCGCGGATCGGGCGTGTACAACGCGCCGTTTGAAGGGGTGATACCGCATTTGGCGCGCCGCTATAAGCAGACTGAATCGTCCGGTGTGCGCCAGTGGATCGAGAACTACATGGCGATCCGCGACTGCCCGGTCTGCAAGGGCGCACGGCTTCGACCGGAGGCGCTGGCGGTGGTGATCGACCGTGAGACGATTGACTCGGTGTCGTCGATGTCAATCAGACGGGCGTCGGAGTTTTTCAGAAACATCACTCTCAACTCGCGGCAGCAAACGATCGCCAGGCAGATCCTCAAGGAGATCCGCGAGCGGCTCGATTTCCTGACGAATGTGGGGCTGGATTATTTGACACTCCACCGGGCGGCATCGACGTTGTCCGGCGGGGAGGCGCAGCGAATCCGGCTGGCGACACAGATCGGCTCGCGCCTGGTGGGCGTATTGTACATACTCGACGAACCGTCGATTGGCCTTCACCAGCGCGACAACCAGCGCCTGCTCTCCACGCTGATCGAACTTCGCGATATCGGCAACACCGTGCTGGTGGTGGAACACGACCGGGAGACAATAGAGAAGGCCGACTACGTCATCGATCTCGGACCGGGAGCGGGTGTTCACGGCGGACTGGTTGTGGCCGCCGGCACCCCCGCGGACATCATGAAATGCGATCAATCGATTACCGGGCAGTACCTGAGCGACCGTCGGGTAATTGCGATTCCGAAAACACGACGCGAATTTAACGGGAACAGGATTACGCTGTCCGGCGCGCGCGGCAACAATCTGAAGGACATAGAAGTTGCGGTTCCGCTGGGCGTCCTGGTGTGTGTGACCGGCGTATCGGGTTCCGGCAAGTCGACATTGATCAACGAGACGCTCTATCGTATCCTGTCGCGGCATTTCTTCTCGAGCCGGCAGCTTCCGCTTCCTTACGGCGAGATAAAGGGACTCGACTCCATCGACAAAGTGATCGATATCGACCAGTCGCCGATCGGCCGGACTCCGCGCTCCAACCCCGCGACCTATACCGGCGTGTTCACGCATATCCGCGACCTGTTTGCATCGCTGCCGGAGTCGAAGGCGCGCGGATATCAGCCGGGGCGGTTCTCGTTCAACGTGAAGGGCGGCCGCTGCGAGGCGTGCGAAGGGGACGGCGTCAACAAGATCGAGATGCACTTTCTGCCCGACGTGTACGTGACGTGCGACGTTTGCAAGGGACGACGCTACAATCGCGAAACCCTGGAAGTCACGTACAAGGGTCGGTCGATTGCCGACGTGCTCAACATGACGGTCGAGGAAGCGCTGAGTTTTTTCGAGAATATCCCGCGCATCAAGAACAAGCTGTTGACGCTCATGCAGGTGGGGCTGGGGTATATTCGGCTGGGCCAACAGGCGACCACCCTGTCGGGCGGCGAGGCCCAGCGCGTGAAGCTGGCGACCGAGCTGTCCAAAGTCGCGACCGGCAAGACCATGTACATACTCGACGAGCCGACAACGGGACTGCATTTCGAGGATATTCGCCTGTTGCTCGGGGTGCTCAATGAGTTGGTCGATCGCGGCAACACGGTGCTGGTGATCGAGCACAATCTCGATGTGATCAAGACAGCGGACTGGATTATCGATATCGGTCCGGAGGGGGGAGACGACGGCGGCCGAATCATCGCCGTCGGGACGCCGGAAGATGTCGCGAAGATCAAGGGCTCCTACACCGGACAGTTCCTCAAAAACGTTCTGAAGAACGGCCGGTAGCGACTGTGACCGTCAATTCGGGGGCGCAAAGGGTCACACCCGGTTTGCGATCCGGCGCGGCACACGGTTCCCCGCTCGTGCAACAATCCGTTGAATTCACCGGTCGTATCTGAGTATAATCTCTCAAAAGTCTGTCAGGGCAAAACGCAAAGGAGTCTCCATGTTCGCGTATCGCTTTCCCACGACCGGCCGGCTGGTCGGAGCCGGACTGATTGCTCTATCGCTGCTGCTGTCGATCTCGGTCCCGGCCCAATCGCTGGAGCAGAAATTCGACGCATACTGCAGGGCCGCCAGCGAGATCAACCGTTTCCACGGCGCCGTGCTGGTGGCGAAAGACGGCAAGATCATTTTCGAGAACGGCTACGGTTGGGCATCGCGGCAGTTTGACATACCCAACACCGCCGAAACCAAGTTCCTGATCGGGTCGATCACGAAGAACTTCACCGCAGCGGCGATTCTTCAGCTCGAAGAGGAAGGGAAACTTCGGGTCGAGGATCCAATCGCGAAGTACATCACCGAGCTTCCCGCCGAAATCGGCAACAAAGTCACGATCCACCATCTGCTCACGCACACGGGAGGCATTCACAGTTTCACCGACCTGCCGGATGTGATGGCGCGTCGGACAATCGCGATGAGCAGCGATGAAATAATCGGCACGTTCAAGGACCTCCCACTTGACTTCGAGCCGGGCACGCAGTGGAAATACAGCAACTCCGGGTATTACCTTCTCGGCGTTATTATCGAGCGGGCAGGCGGGCAGACCTACGAGCAGTATCTGCAGGAGCACATCCTGACCCCGGCCGGGATGGCCAATACGGGGTACGCGCACACCGAGCGCATCAGGCCGGGAATGGCGAACGGATACACGATCAATCCCGACGGCGAACTGATCAACGCCGTGGTCATTGACATGTCACTGCCCTATTCGGCGGGTGCCCTGTACTCTACGGTCGGCGATCTGTACAAGTGGGACCGCATCCTCTACACCGACCAGATTATCGGCGAGAAGTCGCGGCAGAAAATGTTCACGGCGGTGCGCGACGACTACGGTTACGGGTGGATGATCACCACACTCTATGACCGGCCGATGATCATGCATACGGGCGGGATCGACGGCTTCAGTTCGATCATCCAGCGATTCGTTGAGGACGACGCGTGTATCGTCGTCTTGACCAATACCGATGAAGGGGTTGCCGGACGAGTGGCCGGCGCACTGGCGGCGATTCTGTTCGACAAACCGTATGACGTCCCGGTACGCAAACAAGCTATAGCATCGGACGTCGATGCGTGGCCCGACTATGCCGGCGTGTACCTGATCGACAGCGGACAATACCGGGTGGTGACGATCGAGGACGGAAAGCTGTTTTCGGAGCGTACCGGCTCCGGAAAAATCGAGATATTTCCCGAAGCGACCGACAAGTTCTTCTTCGAACACGACAATAGCGTTACACTGACCTTCGTACGCGACGGCCAAGGGCGGGTGATCGAACACGTCATTCACCAGCAGGGGGAGGACAGTCGTGCGACCAGACTTCCCGCCGAGGAAGCAGCAACGATAATGGCGGAGATGTTTCCGGTCGAGGCGGCGGTTGATGCCGCTATATTCGCCGATTACGTCGGGGAGTACGAGCTGGCGCCGGGCTTCATCCTGACGGTTCGCACGCGAGACAACCGGTTGTTCGCGCAGGCAACCGGACAGGGAGAGATTGAAATCTTCTCCCGCGCGAAAGACGAGTACTTCCTGAAAGTGGTTGATGCGCAGATCTCGTTTGTGCGTGACGAGTCTGGCGTCGTGCAGTCGCTCGTGCTGCACCAGGGCGGCCGCGACATGCCCGCGAAGAAAGTAGTGAAGTAGCGCAACGACCGGCGGACAAACACGGGGACGTGACATATCAGTGTCGCGCCCCGTTTCTTTATGCGTTCAGCTTATCCTGCGACCGGTGGGGGACAGCCGGCGTGGATCCATGCGAAAGTCGCCCGCCGATGCTGCTGACACGACGGGACAGTCACTTTGTGCGCCGCTCCGACAAGGGCCATAATACACCGTCATCATGGCCGGGGAATTTTTGAGGGGGAACACTGGCAGTGATCCATTTCGAATATAAACTGAGGCGCCAGCCGGCCTTGTAATGGGCGCGACAAGGCGGCCGGCTGACGCCGTCTCGAGGGGACGCGTGGCAACCGCCCGGATCCCTGGGGGAGTGGTCCGGGCATGGTTACCAGCCTCGACACAGGATCACCGTGATCAGCGGGGACCGCCGGTGTCCTGTCCTCGCGTGGGCTCGTCTCTCCCCCGTCGTTTTGGCACCGCTTCTCCAAGTGCCTTGCGGCCTATCCGTCTCGTGTGCTTGCGGCCAGCCTCGCCGACGGTTCAGTACCGGTGTGACAGTAAGCCATCCGCGTACGATTCAACGATCCGGGCTCGGTACTCCCTGTTTCCTGGCAGCACTTTCGCCGAGACTCGGACCCCACGCTCATCGGGCCCCGATGGGATTGCCGCCGTCTTCCGAAAGCGCTTCGATGTCACTGCACCTGATATTGCACGTCCGCTGTTCGGAGGGGGAGGCTCCATTGGGGTCCTTAGGAGCCATACCCCTCCCCCCCTCAAGGGAAATAACGGAAAGCTGCCTGTCATATTCTGGCAGTAATGTGCAAAGAATTTCTAAAGAAGAATCTAATAATATCTTACGCCGGGCCGACGGATTCAGCCTCATACGTCACCTTGTGACGCAATGCATTGTGGAGCATAATGATACGAGTGAAAAGCAGCGACTTACGAGGATTATCGGCGAGTGAACCCGGGAATTGAAACAAGTGACATTTATTGTCACGACTGACCAGATCTGACCTCTTTGGCTGAGGGGAGGCGACCATCTTGACACGCCATCGTGCGTTGCTCGCCGGTTCACCCGCAATAAAGAACCGCCGCGACCGGTGAGGTCGCGACGGTTGCGCGAAGAGACAGACAAGAAGGGGAGAGCACGATACCTGTCGGTCTACGTTATATCATCATCTCCGTGGCGGCTCTGACTCTCCCCGCCGCCGTCCGGAGCGAGATGATAGTCATTAGTGGTTTCTGTTGGCGTCCTCGAGAAACTCCTTATCGTCGGCAAGGCGGAGTTTGGGCATCCCGAGCTCGCGGCGCAGCGCGTTAATATAGCCGCCGAGGTAGCGGTATTTTTCGCTGAACGTTTTCGCGTCGCGTACCTGGCGGGCGAGCTTCTCTTTTTCGAAAAGCACGCGATGGGTGTCTTCGAGCTCTGCCTTGATTTCCGGGTCACCATCGGTGCCGTCGGCCTTGGATTCCGCCTCGATTGTCTTCAGCACCATCTCGGTGGCGCGGAGGTCGGCCCGCAGGATGTTGTCGATGAGGATCTCGTAGCGGGCGACGAGATCAGGATTCTCCAGCAGGTTGGCGTCGTGCCACAACTCGACGGCGTGGGTGAGGCCATCAACCGTCAGATCGATTCGACGCTCGTAAACCGACATTGAGTCGGTCGCCGTATTTTCGGGGGGGACACCGTCGGGCGGAGCGGCGTTTACGGCGGCGGCCAAAGTCAGAATGATCGAGATAACTGCCAGCTTGGATTTCAGGAAATGTCGTGCCATAGTTTTCCCCTTGTCCGTCCGGGAATTGGATTGCTACCGCCGAACCTTATTCAAACGCAGTGCCGTTCTGTCTAATCGGTTTGCAGGCCACTACTTAGAATAATGGGAGCGCTGCTTGACCGGCGGCACTTTCGGACAAACAATGGGGTTCCTACCACAGTAGATGGGAGTGGGTGAATCACCGGATAATGGTGAGGAGCCGTCAACCGGGTCACGTGGTTCGAGCGGGACTTTCGGAAGAAAGAGAATAGACAGATAGAATGCTGCCGCTTTTCTGGATCAAGGTCGTGGTCCTTGTCATTGCGACCGGGACGCTCGTTTCACTCGGAGCGTGGTTCGGCCGATGGGTCCGCCGCAAACCAAAACCGATTCTCGCTGAGGCCACGGGGTGCTTGCATCACGCGCCGCACGTTCTGATGGTTTTGCATTCAACCGGTGTTATGCTGCTGCTTTTGGGAATCGATCCGCTTCCATGGGTCGGCGCGTTTGGTGACCTCGCCGCCGGGCGCGATGCGAGGAAGCCGCGCTGCTGGCGCACTTCGGCCAACGGTATCGCGAATACATGGAGAAGGTCGGACGATTCTGGCCGCGATGATCCGGATCGGGTCGTCGCGACTGATTGCACCCCCGGACTACTTCTTTTTCACCAGCAACGTGCCGCTCAGCGCGTTTATCCGGATACGTTCATCAACATAATCACCGGCGAGATTATAAAGCACGAAACGGCCATCAAAATCGATCGCAGACACGGCGAAGCTCATGTCCTCGGTGTTGGTCCTCCAGCCGCGTGACGGTTGGGTTCGCAGTCCGACGATTGTGTCGGCAAGCGGCAGGTAACCGATACGCGCGCTGTCGGCGTCGTCGCGTGTCAGCGAGAACCGGAGCGTGGTCGTTAACGTATCGAGAGCGATGAACATGCTGTCGGCGCCGAAACCGTACGCGGATTGCGGTCCGCCGCCGGGAACTCCCTGCACACGAATCATATAATCGTAACCGCGAATGTCGAGGCTGCCCCATTCGGAATTGTTAAACGCGAAATACGCTCCTTCGCGCTCCGGATACCACGTATGCACGTACTCGAATCCGATCAGACGCGCTATCTCCATCGGCCGACTGCCCTCGGCAAGGGTGTCAATCGAAACACGCATGCTGTCGGAGAGGTACCCGGCGATTGCGTCGAAGCCGTGGGTGGAGTTCAGGTACGTAAGGATACTGCTGATGTCCTGACGGTCCTGGAATGATATATCGCCCGATGCCGGCGCGATGTGACCGTCGCTCAACAGATTATTCCGTTCAAGAATAGTCTCGAGCCGCCCCTGCTGGCTCCGCTCGGAGACAGCAAAGGCGGACCACGGCCCGTAGGCCGAGAGAATCGCAATGATAAACAGGACGATCGGCACGACGCGGATGTCGGCCCGTTTGCTCAGCACGAAGCAGGCGGTCACGGCCGAGAGTCCTACCGCCAGCGCCAGGACGAAATAGCGGGGTTCGGTGACGCCGTAGTCATCGATCCGCACGATAATCGCAAAAAACAGGAGCACGATAAGAGGAATGATCGTGCGAAAGAACCACGTCACAAAGGTCTTGATCCATTTGTTTTCACTCATTTCCCGAAGCGGGTGCAACAGCAGCATCGAGAATATTCCCACCACTGCATACCAGAGCACGAGTTGCGAGACCCAGCCCTTGGGAAGTTCCCACTCGACGACGATCTTGATTTCGTAGGAAATCAGAATGATGAAGTAGAGGCCGACCAGCGGCAGCAGCACAAACTGCGTGAAAACCTTGAGTCCTTTCGGATACGACGAATCCGCGTTGAGCGACGTTAGATTGTCCGGTACGCCGGCAAGAAAGAACCAGGTATTGAAGACGCCCGCAAGCAGGATCCACAACTGCGGATAGCGTTCCTCGGGGATATCGACGCCGAAGAGGTAATCCATGGCCGCAAGGGCGATCGCGAGTCCGACGAAAAGCACACCCGAATAGAGAGCCGCGACCAGCAGGCGCAGGAACAGCGATTTGTTGTACTGCCAGAAACCCTGTACCTGGGCGCCGCCGAGGTACGGGACAAAAGCAACCAGCGCGTGCAATGCAACGAACAGCACCACGCAACGAAGAACATACATCTCGGGACTGTACGGATTTGCCGGCAGACTCAGGTAAAACGCGACCAGCGCGACGAGACCGAGAGACTGAACCATCAGCCGCTGCATTTTTCGGGTAAACAGTCTTTCGGCAAGGGTCGCCAAAGAGATAAACAGCGGCAGGCCCAACGCCGCGGTCCACGCCAGGCGAACCAACAGGTGCTCCGAACTGTCGCCCTGCCGTTCGATCAGCATGATCATCACGACCGTGCCGAAAGTGGCGCTCAGCATTGCGAATGGAAATCGAACGAGTGCCGCGACGGCACTGGTGACCACATGCCGATAGGATGGGAATCGACTGACGATACTCATGGGATGCCTTTCACGCTGGTTGTGAATTAGGACTTAGTAGCGGTGAACCAGTCAGAAGTACAACTGAGTGAGGTTTGTTGTCAAGTTAACAACGGTCCGGACGACACGATGCCGCCCGGACCGGACGTGACCTGCAGTATGTGGCCGCTATTTACCGCCTGCGTTGTCGTGTCCGCCGAAGAGGATGCCGACCAGGAGGCGGAAGTCGGGGATATCGCCCAGGCCCAGGCGTCCTTCGAGGGTGTAGGCGTTGGACCGTCCCATTGCGGCTTTGAGCCCGCCGACAAGGGACAGACCGATCTCCGTATCGGTGTCTCCGCCCTCGAAATCAATCATGGCCAGTGTGGGACCGCCGCCGAGAAACACGGCGAAGGTCGTTTTCGGGGGACTGAGATAAAGGCGCACATCACCGTTCAACGCGAATATGGTGAGATTGTCGCCGAAGCCGGCGTTCAACGAGGGGGCGAACCGGGCAATTTTCACCTGCCCCAGTTCGGCCTGAGCGCCGAGTACGAACTGGTCGGGATCCAGCCCGAAGCCGGAGTGGACGCCGTAACTTCTCGGCGGACCGTCGTCGGCCGTGGCAACGACCGCAACAGTCAGAAGACACAACGTGATTGCGATACCTGTTTTTCTCATAGCCCATGTACCTCCTGTATGGATACCTGTCGACACGTGTCGACGAGGCTCGCATTCTCTGTCTATGGCGCCCGTCACGCGCCGGGAAACAAGCCCCGCTCCCGGAGGATGCCCTCCAATTCCTCATGCATTGATGCCCGATAATGCAGTCCGCCCATTGCGGTTTGCCTCATGATGGCGCCGAAGAGGGAGAACTCCGGCCAGTGCGCCAGGCGCACTTCCCGGATCTCCTCGTGATCCGTGAATCGGAAGTCGCCATCGAGAAAGTCAGCCATAAAAACAAACGAGCGCCAGAAGATCATGTCCGAACCGAGGGTGAAGGCGACCGAGGTTCGCAGCACGTAATCCGTTATAGCGATACGGCACCCGGTTTCCTCGGCTACTTCGCGCGCTATGCCATCCTCGAAACTCTCGCCGGGCTTGAGCCCACCCGAAGGGGCGCGATACAGCTCCGGCGGATAGATGTGTTTTGCGATCACCACCACCTGGTCGTCTTTGCGGATGTACAGCGTGACATCGTGGTTGCGACCATCGATTTGCGAGTCTCTGATCCTTTTGAACTCGGCCGGGGTGACGGCGATACCGAAGGTGCGCTCATCCGGGATACCGTACCGGCTCTCCATCCCGGCTATCATGCTGTCGGTGACAAACATTACAGCAGCGCCGTTATCTCGGTTTGCAGCGGCAGGGTGACAACCTCGATTCCGTCGTGGCCGATGAGCACATCGATCTCGCTGCGGAACCCGCAATCATCGAGGTAGATTCCGGGTTCGATCGAAAAGAGATGCCCTTTCTGTAGTCGGCGACGATCCTCGGTTTCCAGGTTGTCGATATTCGGCCCCGTCCCGTGAATGCTGGTGGTGATGGAATGGCCGGTGCGATGCGTGAAATACTCGCCGTATCCGGCCTGCTCGATCACCCGCCGGCAGGCGTCGTCGATCTCATAACCAAAGACCGGGCGCGTATCGATATGCTCGCGAAGGTACGCGACGGCCCGGTCGCGGGCCTGCGCGACGACTGAGAATATATCGACGTACTTACGGGGTATCTCGGTCCTGCTTCCGGCGTAGGCCATCCACGTAATGTCGCCGTAGACGCCGTGATCGTGTTTGATCTTCGCCCACAGATCGATCAGGATAAGCTGTCCATTGCGGATGGCCGCGGAGGCGGTTGCGGATGGTTCGTAGTGCGGATTGCCGGCGTTGGCGTCGACCGAGCAGTTTGGCCCGTCGTCGGTAGACATGTCGTATTCTTCGAAACATCCACGAATAAAGCGACAGACGTCGTATTCGGTCAGCGAGGCGCCGTCTCTCAGCGACCGGGAAATGAACTCAAATGTCCGGTCCTTGATTTCGATCACGTTGCGGGCGGCCATACGGGCCATCGCCATCTGTTCGGCGGACAGTGCGGCGGTGAAAAGCGCGACCATGTCGGCCGACGACACGATTTCGATTCCGAAGTTGCGGATCAACTCGACCGTTCCAGCCTCGACAAGTCCGACATACGGCAATCTCCCCATCGGTGAGTACTCCATGGCGACCCGCCGGACGCCGTGCAGTACGTCGTGCAGCTTTGATTCGAGGTGGGCGTAGCCGGAAAAGCGGATGTGTCGGCCGGGCACATGCGTGAATCTGGCGGCTTCGATATTGTGAACAAGCGCGGTCGGTTCCCCCTCGGCCGGAATGAAGTAAAACGATCGGCGGGTAACCATGCCGATGATGTCGAGCATGCGCATGGCTATCTCGTTCCGGCCGTGAAAGTCCGCCATGAGCCAACCGTCGAGGTCATGCTCACGGAGATAGCTCTGGATCTGTTCGATGTTCATCATTGGTCGTCTCCGGGACAATGATACGGCGGGCGTGAGAGAACTTCAACCGGTATTGTGGACCGGGGAGCAGACCGGCGCATCCGGCGGATAACACGACAATAAGCCGCGGCTCACTTCTCTCTGGTCTTCACCGCCTCTTCCCGGGCGCGGCGTCGGGCCGTTTCGGCATCGATCAGGTCCAGCATTTGAAATGCGAGGGCGGTGTCGACAGCGTATAACGATTGCAACAGCGAATCTGCCTCGGCGAACCGCCGAGTCATCGAGTAGCTGACGCCGAGCGCGATCACGCCGGGGTAAAACGTACGGTCGAGGCTGACTGCATGTTCGAGTTGTTCTGAGGCCCGGTCGTACAACCCGCTCTGGAGATACAGAAGCCCAAGCGCCTGTCGGCATTCCTTGTAGTCGGGGTTGAGCGCGAGCGCCGCCCGGAAACTCGTGTCGGCACCGACAGCATCACCGCGATTTCGCTGGACGGTCCCGAGGAAGTACAGTAATTCGGCGGACTTGCCGCCGGCATCCGAGGCGCGCGTGTAATAAACTTCGGCGCTGTCGTACGCACGCATCGACGCAAGCGCGTTGGCGGTCGCGTACAGCACAGCGGGCACGCCCGGCTGAAGGCTGTCGGCGACGCGCAATGATTTCAAGGCGTCCGACGGGCGGCCCCCCTTGATATACTCGAGACCGAGATTGGCGTAGTAGCGGGCCTGGGCCGGATCAAGCTCGATGGCCCGAAGGTAGTGGCGGAACGCGTCATCCGGGCGACCGAGGTTGGCGTAGACGGCGCCGAGGTTGTTGCTCAGTTCGGCCATCGACGAGTCGATCTCATAGGCTCGCTTGAAATAGACCAGCGCCTGTTCGTTGCGCCCGGTGCCGGCGTAAGTCGTACCGAGGTTCAGCAACGCCTCGAAATTGTCCGGGGCTATCTGCAAAACTCTGGTCCAGTTGTCTCGTGCAGCCTCGTATTCGCCGGCCTTGATCGCGCGGCGGCCGCGAAGCTGGTACTGCTTGAGCGAATCAGGGTCAACCGATTGCTGAGCCGTTACCTCTACCGCCAAAAGCAGCAGAAGTGCGGATAAGACCGCCGGGAGATTACGCTTGTACATGTCCTTTTATACACGGAGCAGGGATGAAAGACAAGCGAAGTTATCGTCGGTCGGTCAGCCGGCGAAGACGCCGCGGATGTCGGGCCCGTTCTCAGGCAGCATGGATCATTCGGCAACCACGGCAAAACACATCACGGGCAGGTTGGACTGTGCAGGTTCGGTCTGAACTCGACCGCCTGCTTCTATGAAGCGGTCGAGCGGCATCGCTGAGCGGAGGCGCGCATGTTCGGCCGGCCTAAAAGGCCTTGACCACCCTGCCCAGCGTTTGTAGATTATTGAAATGTCGCACGACAAGCATCAACACTTCTACGATTCCCTCGCTGCCGAATGGGACCTGATGTTCACCGCCGAAGACATGGAGCGGTTATCGCATCTTGTTGACGGCCTTGAAATTGACGACGGGTGGCATATTCTCGATCTGGGCTGCGGGACCGGGGTGTTGTTTGATATGCTTCGAAGGCGAGTGGGGCCCTCCGGCACGGTCACCGGTGTGGATTTCTCGCTTCAGATGGCGAGCCGGGCGCACCGCAATTTCCCGTTTGACAACGTCAATGTTGTCGGCGCCGACGCAACCAACCTGCCGTTCAAGGCCGATACGTTCGATATGGCAGTTTCATTCGCCTCGTTTGATAATTTCGCCGACCAACAGAAAGCCCTCGTTGAGGCACACCGCGTCCTCAGAACCGGCGCCCAGTTTTGCATAATCTACCTCGTTTCCTCGAAGGAGTTGTCCGAGGAACACCGGCAGACCGGCGGTCTTCTGGCAGCGGACAAGCTGCCGCCGCGGGAAAAGATGTTGGAGTTGTTCGATCGGTCGAATTTCCGGACCGTTCGAATTGAGGATCATCCGGGCCTGTACCTCGCCTGCGCGGTAAACGTCAAGTAAGCTCCGGCCGCGAGGCCAGCATGAATCCCAACGGCACACGCTTTATAGCCACTACGTCACTGATGCTCGCCCTTGCGGTGCTGCTCCCGATCGGCATCCATGTCATCAATCCGCTGTTCGCGCGGGTGCTTTTGCCGATGCATCTTCCGGTGCTGTTGGCAGGCATGTTGGTCGGTCCCGGTTCCGGCGTCCTGGTTGGGCTGCTTGCTCCCGGGCTTTCCGCGCTCATCACAGGCATGCCTCCGGCGTACGCCATCCCGCTGATGACCGTAGAGCTGCCGGTGTATGGTCTGGTGGCGGGGGTGCTGTATCAGCGCTTTCGCTGGAACATTTATGCGGCACTGCTTCTGGCGATGGTGTTCGGGCGTGTCGTTTTCGTTTTTGCGCTGCTCGTATTGGCGGGCTTCATGGCGCTTCCGTATACCGCGGCAGAGTATGTCACCGGAGGGGTGCTGGCAGCCAGCCTCCCCGGCGTAGTCCTGCAGTTGGTGGTGGTCCCGATCATCGTCACCGCGGTAAAACGCAAAAGCGCCCGCAGCCGCTGGTAGCGGTCAGGCGGGCGCTCGAGCACCGTCGAAAAAACTATCGGCTACAGCTATCCTTCAAATCCGCACGTCTTGTGAGTGCCGTCGCAGAACGGTTTGGACTTCGATTCGCCACAGCGACACAAAGAGAACCGACCGGTCTTTGTCTGGATGGAACCGTCAGCCAAGACAATTTCCGCGTCATCACACTCGACCTTGGCGGGGCCGTTGGCAATGATCGTTATTCTCACTTTGCCCGGTTGCATGCATAACCTCGTGTATATTTTCACGGTGTTCGATTTTGAGCAGTAACGAAGAATGGTTATCTGCGGTTCCCGCCGAGCAGGGAGGCCGACGGCGGAGCATCTGCTCCGTGAAAAGAAACGCCGCTTTGGGCGGCGTTAAAAAGTCGGAATCGACAGGCCGGGTTACCGAAGCAGCGTGTTGAGCATCTTTTCGATATCGGACATCATCAGCGGTTTTCCCAGAAAGCCGTCGGCTTTGTGCGAGCCGGGCTGAGCATCGATTTCCGATACGGAATATCCGGAGATCAGCACCACGGGCATCTTGGGATATCTGGCCTTGACTTCATCGATCAATTCGAGTCCGGACATGTTGGGCATACGCATGTCCGTAATGACCATGGAGAAAGTGCCTTTTTCGAGTTCGCTGAGCGCCTCGGCGCCGTCGCCCGCGCGCACCGATTCATAGTCAAACACTTCCAGCATTTCCTGCAGGAGGGATGACATGTTCGGGTTGTCGTCCACGATTAGAATCTTTTTCGCCATATTCGCTCCTACTGATCGTATCGGCAGGAACGGACTGGAATTTAGGCAGTAATTCGGCGCTCGGCGGCAGCGAATGCGCGGGCGATGAGAGCAGAGCGAAGAGGCTCGATACCGGTGCTCGCGACCGCCGAAAGCGTAACGGCGACGGAGCCGTGATCGACCGGCGCGACAAAACCGGGATTGACGTCTATCTTGTTGTATACCATTATGTACGGGATCGAGTCCGCGTCAATTTCCGAGAGCACGGCCCGGGTTTGCTCGATATGCTCCAGCAGATTGCGATCGGCGCAGTCGACAACGTGCAAGAGCAGATCGGCGGTATGCACTTCTTCGAGAGTCGATTTGAACGACTCAACGAGTTGGTGCGGCAGCTTCTTGATAAAACCAACGGTGTCGGAGAAGACGATCTGGCAGGGATACCCGGTCGACATGACTCGGGTGGTGGAATCGAGGGTCGTGAACAGCTTGTCTGCGGTAGTCACCTCCGACTTGGTAAGCAGGTTGAACAGCGTAGACTTGCCGGCGTTGGTATAGCCGACCAGCGCGACCTTAAACAGGCGCTGGCGACGCTTGCGCTGGGTGTTTCGCTGGACATCCAGCTTGTCGAGTTTTCGCTTGAGGTGGGCGATTCGGTCGCGCACCTGGCGGCGGTCGATTTCCAGCTGTGTTTCACCGGGGCCCTTGGAACCGATTCCACCGTACTGCTTGGAAAAATGGACCCAGGCGCCGGTCAGACGCGGGAGTGTATACTCGAGCTGGGCCAGCTCAACCTGCAGCCGAGCGGCGGCTGTCCGGGCCTGCCGGGCAAATATGTCCAGGATGAGAATGGAACGGTCGATTACTTTCGCTTCGAGCTCCCGCTCGAGATTGCGCTGCTGGGCGGGCGCAAGCGGATCATCAAATATGACGCAGTTGGCGTTGCCGTCGGCAAGCGACCCTTTCAATTCGTCAACGAGTCCCCGGCCGATATAGAAAGCGGGGTTGATCCTTGCTCGCACCTGGATCCGCCGTTCGACCACCTCGGCGCCCGCGGTCGAAGCGAGGCGGGCGAGTTCGTCCAGCGAATCGGCAGCTTTCGGTTTGGTCAGGGAGTTCTCTGCGATCCCGATCAGGATCGCCCGTTCCGTCTGGGTTCTGCCGTGTTCTATAGCCATTCGTACTGATGATACGAGATTGTCGCTCAAAGTTCAACGCGGAAACGACACGTCCCGGCTATTCGCTCTCACGATAGGTTACGACCAACACGGGCCGGCGCGCCGGCAGCGGATCCTCGCTTGAATAAAACCACTGCTCAGGACTGGAACTGGTCAAGGCAACCCCGTACGCGAGCGGGTCGATATAGGCCCCCAGCACATTCAGGCTCACCGTGCCACCGGTTACATGGCCAACCGAAAGGTTGGCTGGATCAAAGGGGGGAGCATTTGACCACGTGACGGAGTCTTCCATCCACGCGCGTACAATACGATGGGCGGCAATTGCGAACGGCAGGCTGTCTTCAGCGCCCGCAAAGCGAAGCACCAACGTGGCAATAACGATCTGGTCGGGCATAACCGAGTCCGGCAATGGTGGGAGCCCGATCAGGGTGTTAGTGATATAGGTCAGACCATCGCTGTACACGATGGTCGAGACCTGAAGCTGGCCGCCGCCGTAGTGGCCGCCAGGGACGGCCGAGGACACCATGGCATCATCAGTGATTGGGAACGACCGTGTGACCAGCGGCGCCTGACCGGTATCGCTGTCCTTTATCCGGTCATCGCACGCCGCAAGTATTGCCACCACCAACAGAGCAATGGCGATACCTGCCCCACACCGCGTCCCCGGATCTCCCCGCACGTGTCTTTTCTCACTGCTTCTTGACGCTGGCGTTGCACAGAACCGAAAAGAATTCGTTGAAGAACAATTCTTTCGGTTCCCGCTCCATTGGACCCAGTTCGAACGTATCTCTCGGGGCTGCGAGCGATTGCCGATAAAAGATGCTTTGCCGGTCGACGGATTCCACCCGCATGATGACCGGCATGCGATAGTCCGGACTCACGTCTTTCGTTTCAACAGCCCCGCTGACATACCAGCCATCGTCGCGCTGCGCGATGGCGTAGGTAACCTGGTACTGCGGTATCCCGCGATCGAACAGCCAATGATCGAAGAACCAGTCGAGAGGTTGCCCGTAGTGCTTCTCGGCCAGCGTCATAACATCGGCGTTGGAAAACGACTGCATGGTGCTGCGCATGGACAGTTCAGCGAGGAAACGATTGAAGGCGTTTTCGGAACTCGTGGCAAGGTCGATCATCGCGAACCGGAGCATATGCAGCATCCAGGATCCTTTGTACGCACGTAATACGGGGTTCACACGGTTGCCGAGTGCGAGCGGCTGATCTCCATCCTGGTCGCGTACGGTCAGGATCTTTCGCCTGCGGTCCTCGAGTTCGGAATAGAAGGCGTCGGGCCCGACCGCTTTCTGCGCATACATCAAACCGAAATAGTCCGGCACAGCATCGGCCAGCCAGTATTCGCGCTCCGACAACGGTTTCAACGTGGCCCCGAACCACTGCCGGGACATCTGTTGTGCAGCCTTCATCTGAATGCCCCCCATCCCTGCGGTATAGCAATACAACTGAGGGATATTCACCAGCCCCGGCATCGACAGGTTGCTGTCCGGGAAGACGGTGAGGGCAAAAGTACCGCGCGGCGGACCCAAAATGCCGGTCGCAAAATCGAATGACCCGGTGACAGCGGCTCGAAGCTGGTCGTCGGGAATAAAGCACTCCTGCTGTTTTTTGACGGCCTTGGACTTCAGCAGATCGATAGTGATGCCCATGGCGGTAGTCAACGGGATAGATTCGTAGCCTGATACATATCCCTGATAGGAGAAGCGCCAGTACGGCTGGTCGGTCACCACCGAAAAGGTGTCGTATCGGCCGTCGCGACCGGTCGGACCCTTGCCCGGCATGAGGTACGTATAGTCGCGCGGTACTCGGAAGTGCAGTCGGTGCGGCGATGGCGCCGGGTTTTCGACAAATGGAAAGGCATGCAGGAAATCTTTCCCGCGATACCAGAGCGTGAATGTCAGCGTGTCGCCGGCAAAGGCATATTCGGGGAGGATAACACCGATAAACGAGAAGTCCTTCCGCCGATAGTAGTCGACCGGGGCGCCGTTGTAGTAAATCGAATCTTCCTTCAGATTGTAATTCAGGAACATCGAAACGAACCGAAGCGAATCAGCGTTCACCAGCACCCGCACGGTGGTCTCGCACCCCTCCATCCTCTTTGCATCTAGGCCGCCCATTTCGACAGTCGCGTCGATGCCAATAAGCGTGGTGGGATATGGAACCCGCGACATACCGACATCTGTCGTGACATTGTTTTCCCTGCGCTGCATCAGGACTGCGTCAACTGTCGAAAAATCGCCGCCGTACTTCTCGTAACCGATCTGGGTTTGTTCGGGGCGGTTGGGATCATACGAAAAACTGGTGCGATTGAAGTCGATCCAGAAGTATCCTTCCGGCCCGCGCTCGTGGCAGGAGCGCAGCAACTGGAAGTAATGGTCATACGTGTGAAAAATGCGCGGGCGGAAGAAGAACTCCCCCTGCGACTGCATCGTCTGAGTGTAGTACTTGAAGTCCAGAGTAGAGAGATCGAACGTTGCCGACTTCTTTGCTTCAAGGTCGAAGTCGTCGCCGAATCGGATGAAGCAAATGTCGAAATCCTCGTTGACCGCCGTGTCTCCTGAAGCCCATGCGAGGTTGGCGCGCTCCATCGGTATAGCCGGCGGCGCTACGGTCGCATGCCCCTTGCCGATAAACACGGCTGTTGTGGGACGATCGAATACGTGGCGAAGCATGAACAGCTTCCCCTCGGTGAACGTGAAGGTAGCGATGTCCTTCTGGTAGACGAAGTTCGCGATGTCGGCAATCTCACAGGGGTTATTCAGGAGATCAAGATCGAGACGACTGTAGTTGCCTCTAAACTCTTTCATAAACTCGGACTCGGCGAAGACCGGGGCGGCCGCCGCCAGGGCGAGCAGACCTGCGAATAAAACCGATCCGTAAACGGCCCTCTTCATATGACTCAGTCCTTTATCAGAGTGGATATTTGCCTTCTATACGGACGAATGTGCGTTCAGATTGTCAAGTCCGTTGGTTATACCGGCGAGCGCAAGCATTACCCCCAGAAATTCCTCGTACTTCTTCTCGTAGGTGACGTGAGCAGGGAGATACGCATAACCCGGATGCGCTTTCCAAACCGACTGGATAGCCTGCTCGATCTGAAGCGCTTCATCGATTGTCTCCAGTCGGACCGTATCGGTCCGATAGTAGCCGGGTCCCAGATCGGCGGCCGATCCGAGGTGGACGACGGCGTCGTAACGGGCGAATTCGCGCTCGATGGTAGTACCCACTAATGCCGCCGTCTCAGGGTGAAATGCGAAGGCGTCGACTGTCCCCCGGTCGGTTATGAAACTTCCGCCACCCAACGCATCCTCACGGTCGACCTGCCGACGGTATATTTCTCGGTGAAAGGTCTCTCGATCGGTCCGGAAACCGGGGTTTTCGACCAGTAGCCGCCGCGCCAGTTCGGGGAGGAAAGTGAACGACCGGAAGCGGTCGTCGGCGGACAACCGGTCAAACAGCTCGGTCTTTCCGGATGCCGGCGCCCCCGTTATAACAATTCGGTGTGCCATATCTCCCGTTGGAATCTAGCTGACCGGGGCAGCCATGTCAAGGACGGGTCGCGGGTCGCGCCTGCCGATTGAGAATGTGATGGGCGATTTTTGCAGGGAATCGTATGTTGCCGATATGGCTGACAAGAGAAGGCTTCGAGACCTCGTATCTGTCGGCAAGGCAATCGAGCAGGATTTTCACTTGCTGGGCGTTTTCGAGGTAAAGCAATTGGCGGCGTGCAATGCCGACGAGCTCTTCGGGCGCCTGCAACAGCTCACGGGCTGCAGACAGGATCCGTGCGTGCTTGACACCTTCAACGCCGCAATAGCTCAGGCAAAGGACCCCAATCTGCCCGACGAGCAATGTCGCTGGTGGTACTGGTCGCGCCTTCGCAAGAACCGTCAGAAGTGAACGACAGTGACAAAAGCACCTGTGGAACGCACGTCACAAGCGGTCACAAATGTCTGATGTCCCGGCATAAGGGGGTGTCGCCGGGTCATGGAGCCGTTTCGACCGCTGCTACGATGGCATCCAGATTTTCTCGGCTGTCACCGTTTCAATGGTGCCCGGAATCGACAGCGGGCGGTCGACTTTTGTGAAGAAAAACAGTCCTTTATAACACGTCAGATACTGGTAGTTTTTGGAGAACAAACCGCCGGTAGCGGTCACGACGAGACCGTCTTTGTTTCGATGCAGAATCCTGACGAAGTCGTCGGGATTGACCTTGACCAGCGACCCCGACGCCTTGATTGCGTGAGCAATTGCCGCTGCTGCTGCGGCAGCAGCCCCGGCTGCGGATCCACCAGATGCCATAAGTCATACCTCCTTGCCATACGTACGACCGGACGCGGCAGAAATTCAATGCGGCCGGTGGCATGTGTCATCGGGGTGGTGCACTCGGAGGCTCGGGAGTCGCCACCAGCTGGATCACCCGCCAGTCGTTTTCAGCGACTCGCAGCCAGTCGGCCGCAAATGTCCCCGATCGTGAGAAAGAGCCTCCCATGGGAAATTCGAGCGTATAGGAGAAACTGCCGGCGTGAAACGCCGTGGTGTCGGTGACGCGGAGGATGGCGGTCTTCATGTCAAAAGACACTTCGACCATCCGGGTCGACAGCAACATCAGCAACTGACGGGCGTTGGCGCGACCGCGTACGGTGCGGCCTTCGGACGTAACGACAACACTGTCGGCGAGTGCCGCCACGATACGCTCGACATCGCGCTTGGCGATTCCATCCTGTACGGTGGCTATCCGATTCTCGATCTGGCCGCGATCGTCCGGCGCCGGCGGGCCCACCTGTGCGGGCGCGGGGGTGATCGGTAATAGTACAGCGAGTGTAACCGCTCTCAGCAACTTCGCAATCATATCAACGAGTCCATTTCCCTGACGAGCGAATCGAACATCTCGATTGTCGCCAGGACCGGCTGCGGGGTGGTCATGTCGATTCCGCAGATCTTCAGCAGCTCGATCGGGTAGTCCGACCCACCGGCCTTGAGCATCGCCAGGTACTTCTCGATAATGCCGGACTCTCCGTCGAGGAATTTCTTCAATATCGCCTGGGACGCGGCAAAAGACGTGGCGTACTGGTACACGTAGAAGCTGCGGTAGAAATGAGGGATGCGCGCCCATTTCAGGGGAGTGTCATCGTCCATGACGATATCCGGACCGTAATACTGTGCGGTCAGGTCATGCCACAGTTTGGTCATGAAGTCGGGTGACAGCGCTCCCCCCTTCTCGACGTGCTCGTGAATCGCCAGTTCGAACCGGGCGTACATGACCTGATGGAAAAACGTGCCCATGGTGCCGTTGAGACGGCGGTCGATCAGGTAGAGTCGCTCTCCGGTGTCTTTGACCCGGGCAAGCAGGTGTTGCAGCAACAGGCCCTCGTTGAGGGTTGAGGCAACTTCGGCGACAAATATCGAATAGCGGGCCTTGGGGTACGGCTGCGCGGCATTCGCGAGATGGCTGTGCATGGCGTGGCCCATTTCGTGCGCCAGGGTGAACATGCTCTCCGCCGTATCGTTGTAGTTCATCAGGACGAACGGGTGGGCATCAACATTATCGCCGTAGCTGTAGGCGCCGCCTCCCTTCCCCTGCGTTTCGTATACATCGACCCACCGTGACTGCATGGCTTTGCTGAGGACCTCGTGGTAGGTCCGGCCGAGCGGCCCGACCGCCTCAAGCAACTGTGCCACGGCCTCGTCGTAAGTCACTTCGATATCGTACTTCGGAAACAGGGGGCAGAGCATGTCGTACGGCGCGATGCTGTCCAGTTTGAGGATTTTTTTGCGAAGCCGCGTGTAGCGGTGCAGGGCCGCGATATGCTGCTCGGTGGTATCGAGCAGCTGGTGATACACCGAGAGCGGGATGTTGTCGCCGTCCAGGGCGCTGTGCAGGCTGCTTTCGTAATTGCGTACTTTCGCGTAAAAGACGTCCTGGTTCACCGAGGTGCTCAGGGTAGCGGCGATGGTGTTGACGTGGTTGCGATAGCTCGAATAAAACGCCTCGTTGACGTCGCGGCGGACGCGCCGGTCGGCCGAGTCGAGGAATTTCGCATAACGCTGCTTGGTTAACTGGACCTGATTGCCGGATTCATCGAGCACGGACGGGTAGGTCATATCGGCATCGTCGAGCATACTGAAAATATTGTCCGGCCCTCGCGATACCATGCTCATCAGCGCCAGCACTTCCTCGACCTCCCCTGAGCGAATGTGTGCGCGCGACCGGATCAATTCCCGGATATACAGGTCATAGACGTCAGTTCGCGGAAATCGCGCGGCCAGCGACCGTAGCTCGGCCTCGTCGATAGCCAGCAGTTCCGGTTCGACAAAAGAAAATGCCGCCCCCGCCTGCGAACCAAGCATCGCCACCCGGTCGTTCATCTCCTGGTATCGGGATACGCGGTTGTCCAGGTCTTTGCTGAGGTACGCATACTGATGCAGGGCGGACAACACGCGACGCAACGCCGAACTCGTTTCGAAACACCGCCAGAGGGTATCCGGGGATTCGGCCAGTTTGCCTCGGAAGGAGTCGGCGGTGTCGATGAGTGTTTTGGCCTTGGCGAAATCGGCTTCCCAGGCCGCCTCGTCGGAATAAATGTCCGCCAGATTCCAGGTGTGTTTCGGGTCGATATCGCTCCGCTGGGGGATGGAATCGGCGCGAGTCGCTTCGGTCGGCATAGCGGTCCTTTCGGTCGGGTGAGTGTTCGTTGGTCCAATGATCGCATACGCCGTACGGGATGGCAAGCGGCAAGTACGCTACTAGTCTACACGGAAGCGAGGCATAAGGTTCCGGCCCCCTCTGCAGTCCGGAGACGGGCCCGTTAAATAGAGTGCGCGCCGGCCGAATCTTATCTGCAGTTTTTCATATCGGCGCCCGATTTCCGGTAGCGCCGCCCCGATGTCTGCCGCATTTTTCCGTCATGATACAGCTTTCCTACGAGACGATGGTGCGGGCGATGCGGACCAACGACCGGCGGTACGACGGCCGCTTTTATGTCGGCGTGCGTTCAACCGGTATTTATTGCCTGCCGTCATGCCCGGCCCGCCTCCCCTTGTTGAAAAACGTCCGGTTTTACGCGACTCGCGAAGAGGCGATCGCCGCCGGGTTGCGCGGCTGCAAACGGTGCAGGTCCGACCGTTATCCCGACGTGCTGCCGGAATGGGTGCGGCAGGTGGTGGCGTTCATGCGCGAACATCGGACGCGGCGCCTGACGGAACGAATGCTCGCTCAGACAGCCGGCGTTGATATCACTACGATCCGTCGTCATTTCCGTCATCACCTCGGCATGACGCCGCTGGCGTTTAACCGTCGGCAGCGCCTGTTGTATGCGCGGGAGCTGTTGGCCTCCGGTGCGAACTACCTGAGCGCAGCCTATGAATGCGGCTATGAGTCATCGTCGGGCTTCCGCGACGCATTTCGACGGGAGTTCGGCATCACGCCGGGCAGGAGTCAAACACATGCGTAAAATGTGGATAACCGATCTGGAATCCCCGCTCGGCCCGATGATTGCCGGTGCAACCGAGAACGGCGTCTCATTTCTGGAGTGGCACGACCGCGGAGGAGTCCATCACATCAGAGCGCGGGTAATCAAACGGTATCGATGCGATCTGGTCGAAGGCAGCAGCGCACACCTCGCAGCCCTCGGGCGAGAACTGCGCGCATATTTCGATCGGCAACTGCGGGAATTCACCGTGCCGATCGACGTAACCGGCACGGCATTCGAGCAGCTGGTCTGGCGCGAGTTGCTCGGCATACCGTATGGCGAGACGCGATCGTACGGTCAGATTGCTGCATCGCTCGATAAACCCGGTGCCTCGCGAGCGGTCGGACGCGCCAACGGGGCCAATTACCTTGCAATCGTCATCCCATGCCATCGGGTAATCGAATCCAACGGGAACCTTCGAGGCTACGGCGGCAAGCTGTGGCGGAAGCGGGCGCTGTTGGACCTTGAACGCGGCATCAGCCGGATGCCGTTGGAAACCACGTCACGGATTCAGAATCTCGACCGAGCTCGGTAGACAGCGGGGAAACACGATGGGCACTAGTGACCGCTGTATCGCTGTTTGAATTCGTCGGTGGCAACGTACTCGCTCGACGGGTTGACCCCGAACACGCGTGTGATTACCTCGACAACCATATTGTCAAGTTCGGCGAGGGGGCGGGCGACGATTGACTCGCACAGGTCTGTCGCGATTTGCAGAAAGATGTCGAGCAGGTCCGGATCGAAATGTCTTCCCCGCTCGGCTTCCATCTGGATGAGGGCCTGTTCGCACGACAGGGCAGGCTTGTACGCACGCTCCGACGTCAAAGCGTCGAATACGTCGGCGATTGCAAACGCGCGCGCCGTTATGGGAATCGATTCCCCCGACAGCCCGTCGGGATACCCCAGTCCGTCGTATCGTTCGTGGTGATGCCGCACGACATCGTACGCATCGGCCAGCCATCGTACGCCTTTGATTATCCGGCAGCCGAGCACTGCGTGAGAGTGCATCGTGGCCAGCTCCTTTTCGCTGAGCCGGTCGACTTTGAGCAGGATACCGTCTCGAATCCCGATTTTGCCGATGTCGTGCACGAACGAGCCTTTGAGGAGCGCTTGCAGGCGCTCGGATCCGAAACCGGCCTTCTGTCCGAGACTATGAGCATACAGCGTCACCCGGGCGTTGTGTTCGTCGGTACCGGTGTCGCGCTGTGCGATTGCGCCGCCAAGCGCCCGGATCATCTGCAGATTGCCAACCAGGAGGTCATGCTCCATGCCGAGCATCAAGCCGTTGAGCACAAATTCGAAATCGATAGGGTGGTCCGGGGGTGTCGTTCGGTCGATAGCGCGCATGGCCCGCTCTCGTCCGAGCTGGCGATCGCACTCGTCACGAAGTTGCTCATGGAGACTCAGAAGTATCAGGCGGGCAACCTCGTGCCCGAACACCTCGATCGTCATATCGGGCGGTTTCTGGTGGCATACCGCGGATAATTCCTCGACAATAATCTGTCGCACGGCTGAGTCGTCGAGCAGGGCGGCAATCCGTCTCCTGGTGTCGCTGGTAAGCATCGGCTTTACCTCTCGGTTCAGAGTTGTGGCCGATTCCGGACAGCATCGGTGGGCGGTACGCACGTGGTAATCCCGGAATGTGGTCGCGCGGTACTAATATACGAAACGGAAAGGCGATGTCAGCGGATTTATTGGGACGTCCGCCTCATACCCGGGCCCGGCGCGCAACCGGTCGGTCGAGATACGACCCATCGAAATGCTCGAACAATTCGATGGGTCCTCCCCGTGTCGCAGGGCGGCGGTGTGATTCACGCCGACTGCAGGCTCTCATGATACAATAACAGCTCGTCCAGTGCCTCGGGCGAGAACTTGTTGAGTTCAACGATTGTCGCCTTCTCGCGAAACGCCGGGTGAAGCATGGTGCGAGCCTCGTCCTTCGAATCGACGTCGACCACGATCCACGCTTTGTGCACACCGTCGCGGCAGCCGAAATCCGCGTTGGTCAGAAAGTGCGAGCCGCTTTCGAAGAGAATCTTGATGGCGCGGGCGCAGGCAAGCGTTTCCTCTTCATGCGGTACTTCAATCAGGAATCTTGGCATACTGCTGTCTCCTATTCATTGTCTTGATGTTCAGGTTTTCTTCAACCGGGGGCTGCGGCGATCGCCGGCCCCCGATTGGTTCTGCTCTTCGTTGAACGATCATCGTACCGCCTGCAGGATGAGGTTGAACGGCGTCTCGGCCGCTCTGCGGACCGATCGAAAGCCGGCGGGTTCGATGATGTCACGGAGCTTCCGCTCGCCGGCCTGCGCCCCCAGCGCGGCGCCGACTTCCTGGCTCAGTGATGTGGGGGTGCACACCTGCGCGGAATACGCGTAGTACACGCGGCCGATCGGGTTCAGGTTCTGCTCAAGATCATCGTGAGCGAACGGCTCGACAATCATCCAGGAGCCTTCGTCGCGAAGCTTCGAGTATATGTAACTCGCTGCGCCCGCCGGATCACCCATGTCATGCAGGCTGTCGAAACACGCTATCAGGTCATAGTCGTTTCCCGGGAACGACTTGGCCGTTGCTACCTCGAACGTGATATTGGTTAACCCTTCGTTCGCGGCGAGCTTTCGCGCTTCATCGATCGACTCTGCATGAATATCAAAACCGTAGAAGCGGGATTTCGGATAGTGCTTGGCCATGATGATCGTGGAAATACCGAAGCCGCAGCCGATATCGGCGACATTCGCGCCCGCCCTGAGCCGCTCGCCGACCCCCGGAAGCGCTGGAATCCAACTCTGGATCAGATTCGCTTCGTATCCCGGGCGGAAGAATTTGGCGACTCCACAAAACAGACAGCCGTCGTGGTTGCCCCACGGTATCCCCGCGTCCGTCTTGAAGGCCTCGGCGAGTTTCGGTTCGTCACGATACACCGACGCCATGGAGTAGTACGCGCCGGTCATCAGGTATGGGCTGTGTTCGTCGGCAAAAACGGCAACCTGCTCCGGAGTCATGGAAAAGGTCTGTGATGCCGGGTCATAGTCGATATATCCCGAGGCCGCCTGACTGGCCAGCCACTCGGTGATGTACCGCTCGCCCGTGTTCGTCGCGGCAGCAAGCTGACGGGCATCCATAGGTCCGTTCTTCGCGAGGGCTCGGTAAAGACCCAGCTTGTCTCCGATCAAGACGAGTGGCGCGGTCACAGCGGCGCCCATCTCATTAACCATCTTGCCGACAAATTGATGGAGTTTCTCCTCGTTGAGAGCAACGGGCGTTTCGTTCGTTCCGATGGCAGACGGGTTGAGTACCATGGGATGGTCCTTTCGATTAATACTAGTTCGCTGTTATGAATCCGCCCGGCGTTATTTCAATCTACTATACCGACTGGTCGGTACAATTTGTTTCAAAAAAATATCAATTTAGTAGAGATTCTGTATAGAGGCGGAAGCCCTTTAGGGCTCTGGTCAGGTAGGACCAATCGTCATGGGCTCTGCTAAGTACAAGTGCACCTTCGATTAAAGAGACCAACAGCTCGGCCAGACGGATGGCGGAGAGCTCTTCGCGATCCGGATATTTCTGCTGGATCGGGGCAAACCGCTCAGCCATTGACTCCGTGACACGCTGGAGAATCAATGAAACCCTCTCTCTCATGATGGGGTGCGTGTTTGAAAGTTCGTTGGCGAAATTGCCCAGAATGCAGCCCTTCTCCCAAAACGTCTCGGCGTTTTCCTCGATGAAGTGCAGGTAACCGCGGAGTCTCTTTACCGGATCGGGTTCCTGGTTGAACGAGCCGGCCATGGTCGCTTCGCGGGATTGCCGGAAAAAATCGTCGAGCATGGCAAGCCCGAGTTCTTCCTTGGACTTGAAGAAATGGTAGAAACTGCCTTTGCTCACCTGGGCGGCACTGCAAATGTCATCTACCGATGTCGCTGCGTAACCTCGACTCAACATTAACTGAAGCGATGCACTGATTAGTCTCTCTTTGGCCGTCTCTGATTTCATACCCAGAATCTAAACCGACTGGTCGGTATAGTCAACTGTTTTTCTCATGTTCGGACATTATTTCGTCGGCCCATCGTGGCTGACGGACGGGAGAGCGCGGCAGAAGTCCGGTCATCAAGGGTCTGATATCAATAACCGGGGATCCATCGAGTGCATCGCGTCCTCTGACGATCACTTTCCGGCCGTCGCGCTGAACCACTTCGACCACAGTCAGGCCGAGATGATTCGGACGGTTGGGTCCCCGCCGGGCAACAACACCGACTTTCGAGTAGGCGGGGTTTCCGCGGGGGTGGGAAAGTTCCGGATTGATTCTGGCGGGATCAGCTTTGTGGAAATAGAGAATGATCTCCAGATGCGAGAATTCCTCAACGCCGTCGAGCGCTTCATCGGGCATGCGGTCATCGAGCATTATGGTTGCGATGTCCTGGTCGGCACGGCCGTCCCGACCATCACCGTAGGTGGAGCTCACCCAAGCCACCGGCGCTACTATATACATGGTTTTCTTCCAGGTCTTTGGTTGTAACACCGGTGGGATAGGGAAGGGTGAAGGGAATGTCAAGCTTGCAGTCGCACAATAGGTGCCGCCGGATCAGTGTTCGAGCGCGGCAATCTGCGCACGGAGGAATCGCTGTTCGGGGGCGGACTCGGTCAGTTTCAGCGCTGTCAGGTAGGCCCGGCGCGCGTCGGCGTGCTGCCCTGCCCGTGTGAACAGCTCGGCACGCGAGGCGTGGTACAGGTAGTAGCCGGCGAGTTTAGGATCGTCTGCGAGTTGCTCGAGTTCCGCCAAAGCCCGCTCTATAGATCCTGACATGGACAAAGCAATCGCCCTGTTGAGGGCAAGAACCGGCGATCGTTGCCGTTCAAGCAAAGCATCGTAGTAAAAGACGATCTGCTTCCAGTCTGTGGCCGAGTAATCCGGCGCAGTGGCATGGCAGCCCGCAATACCCGCCTCAAGATGAAAGGCGCTTAAAGTATCTCCCTGAGCGGCCCGGTCGAGGAAATGCATGCCGTCACATATTAACTTTTTGTCCCATAGCGACCTATCCTGTCTGGAGAGCAGGACCAGATTCCCCTCCTGATCCACTCGTGCCGGGATCCGCGATGCCTGAAGACACATGAGTGCCATTAGAGCAAATGACCCCGGGGTATCTCCGAGGTGGTGATTAACCAGTATATTCGTCAGGCGCAACGCCTCGCCGACAAGATCATGTCGCACCAGATCATCGCCGGCATGCGCGTTGTACCCCTCATTGAACATCAGATAAAGAATCTGGTGGACCGATTTCAATCGATGCTCTAATTCCTTGTCCTCTGGTATCTTAATAGCAGCCGAGCGGCATCTGAGTACTCGTTTCGCGCGGACAAGGCGTTGGGCTATCACAGATTCCGAGGTCAAAAACGCCTTCGCAATCTCTGTAACCGATAAACCGGCTAACAACTTAAGTACGAGGGCGACCTGGCTATCATGACTCAGCTCCGGGGTACAACATGCGAAAATCAGCGCAAGCTGGTCATCGCAGATCGACTGACCACCGGGCTCAGAAATATTATCATATTCACTGACATAGAGTTGTGATACAATTTCCTTTTCGCGCGCTGCCAGCAGCTTATCGCGACGGATAATGTCCAGTGCCCGGTTGCGTGCGGCGGTTACGATCCAACCAGCCGGATTGTCAGGTATTCCCTTGAAAGACCAATTCTTAAGTCCTGTCAGCAAAGCTTCCTGAACAACATCTTCGACCAGTTCAAGTCGATCGATCCCAAATAGACGAACCAGTGTAGCAACGATCTCTCCGGACTTGTGGCGAAAAAGGTGTCCGACCAGTTCGTTAACTCGTTCGGTTGGCTGAGGGCGAGGACGCAGAACGTTCAAGCGCCACTACCCCGGATTGTTGATCTCGCGAACCTGAACGGAGCCGCCGTGCGCGAAGGTCGGACAATCACGGGTGACAGCCACGGCTTCGTCGTAGTCGGCGGCCTCAATGATGAAATAGCCGCCGATGATCTCTTTGGTTTCAGTGAACGGACCATCGACGATTTGCCCGTTTTTGACGACCAGAGTACGGCCCGTGTTTTTCAGTTCATCGCCGGCGATGAATCTGTGCTGCTCTCTGAGCGTGCGCACCCAGGCGATATAGCGCTGGATGGTCTGCTGCATTTGTTCGGGGGACAACTCCTCCCAGTCTCCGTTGTGAATCAGCAACATGTACTGAGGCATAAGCCGTCCTTTCTGAGGAATATGAAATATAAGAGTGACTGACGTTTCGACTTGATGCGCCAGTGCTGTCACAGAGACGACGAACGGGCCGGGTTAAAATCGACACGAGCGACCCACTTTGTCAAGGGCCCCCGCGTGGGGCGGCCGTTTTGTCTTTACAAAATCGGACCTTCCGTCTAAATTGAAAGGCTGTAACAAAACAAAGATCCGTCAAACCGGCATAAACGAAGATGAGATTCGACCCGCTCAAAGACAACTTCTCGCTGCCTGGGGCCGAGGAGAAGATCCTCGCCTTCTGGGACGAACGCAGAATATTCGACCACGTCAACAAGGCTGTCGCGGACCGCCCGCACTTTGTTTTCTACGAGGGTCCCCCGACCGCAAACGGCAAACCGGGTATTCACCACGTGATTTCACGGACCGTCAAGGATCTCATCTGCCGGTACAAGACGATGTCGGGCTACCGGGTCGACCGGAAGGCCGGTTGGGACACGCACGGCCTGCCGGTGGAGATTGAGGTCGAGAAAGCGCTGGGGCTGGATTCGAAACAGAAAGTGGTCGAGTACGGTATCATCGAATTCAACCGGAAGTGCCGCGAGTCGGTTTTCAAGTATCTTGAAGACTGGAATAGCATTACGCGGCGAATCGGCTACTGGCTGGATTTGGACGATGCCTACGTTACGCTGACGGACAACTATATCGAGTCGGTCTGGCATATTCTCAAGTTCCTGCACGACAAAGGATTGATCTACAAAGGACACAAAACCGTCCCGTACTGTCCGCGCTGCGGCACGGCGCTGTCGAGCCACGAGGTGGCGCAGGGGTACGAGATGGTGCAGGACCCCTCGGTGTTCGTAAAAGTCAAGGCGGCCGACGGAGATTTCTCCTATCTCGTGTGGACCACTACTCCATGGACGCTGCCGTCGAACGCCGCCCTTGCCATGCAGGCTGATGCCGACTACGTCCTGGTCGAGCACGACGGGGAGAAGATGGTGTTGGCGGAGGCGCTTCTCGGTCAGGTGTTCGATGAGCAACCTCGCATTCTCGAGAAGTACAAAGGCTCTGAGTTCGTATCAAGAAAATACGAGCCGCTGTTCGATACGTTCGCCGATTATCGTGACCGGGCGTTTTTTGTAATCAATGCGGATTTTGTCACGCTCGACGACGGTACCGGTATCGTGCATATCGCACCGGGGTTCGGCGCCGACGACTACGAAGCCGGCAAGTTGCACGATCTGCCGATCCTTCAGGCGATCGAGCCAAACGGCATTTTCAAACCACACTCGGGCAAATATGCCGGGATGTGGATCAAGGACGCCGACAAGGAAATCACCAAAGATCTCAAGGCCGACGGCAGACTCTTCAAGAAGGAGCAGTACGAGCACAACTATCCGTTCTGCTGGCGGTGTGACTCGCCGCTGATCTATATCGCGCGTGAGTCATGGTATATCAAAACGACTGATTTTCGCGACCGGCTGCTCGAGAACAACAATTCGATCAACTGGCATCCCGACGAGATCCGGTCCGGCCGCATGGCCAACTGGCTGGAGAACAATGTCGACTGGGCGCTGTCGCGCGAACGTTTCTGGGGGACGCCGCTTCCGATCTGGATTTGCGACGATCCCGCGTGTGGGAAACAGCGGGCGATCGGATCGCTCGAAGAACTGCGAAAGCATGCCCTCACGCCGGGGGCCGAAATTGACGCCGCTCTCAAGGAACTTGGCCTGCATCGGCCCGGTATCGACGCAATCAAGTTGACCTGCGAATGCGGCGGCGGCATGACCCGGGTGCCGGAGCTGATCGACGTCTGGTTTGATTCCGGAGCGATGCCGTTCGCGCAGTGGCACTACCCGTTTGAGAATATCGATGAATTCCAGCGGAAGTTTCCGGCCGATTTCATTTCCGAGGCGGTGGACCAGACCCGCGGCTGGTTTTATTCGCTGCTGGCCATATCGACCATGTTCAAGGGGATCGCCCCGTTCAAAAACGTGATCGTGCTCGAATTCATTCTCGACAAAGTCGGCAAGAAGATGTCGAAACACAAAGGCAACGTCGTCAACCCATTCGAAACGGTCGATCAGTACGGCGCCGACCCGCTTCGCTGGTACCTTGTCAGTACCTCCAACCCGTGGCTGCCGACCAAGTTTGATTTCGAAGGGCTGAGCGAGGTGGTGCGAAAGTATTTCGACACGCTGCGCAATACGTATTCGTTTTTCGCCATTTACGCCAATATCGACGATACCGCGGGGCGGGCGGCCGCGGCCGACAAGACAGTCGATGCGTTTCTGGAGTCGCTGTCCGGCGAACCGAGCAGGTTCGACCGATGGATTGTCTCCCGGTACAACACGACGGTGACCGAAGTTACGCGGTCGCTGGACAAATACGACATCACGCGCGCGGTCCGCGAGATTCAGGAATTCGTGATCGAGGATCTCTCCAACTGGTATGTCCGCAACAACCGCCGGCGGTACTGGGCGGACGGCGACGATCCGTCGAAGATGCGGGCGTACCTGACGTTGTACCGCATGCTCGAAGGGGTCTGTCGGTTGAGCGCGCCGATCGCCCCGTTTATCTCCGAACTGCTCTGGGGCGAGCTGGCCGGGGCCGATCGTGAACGGCACGGCTTGCCGTTGACTGTACACCTGTGCGACTACCCCAAACCGATCGGGACCGAGATCGATGACGTTCTGGAAGACACGATGGAGACGGTTCGCCGGATGGTATCCATGGGACGGGCGGCGCGGGCGCGTCACAATCTGAAAGTGCGTCAGCCGCTGTCTACACTCCTGGTATCGCTTCACGGCAAGTCCGACCTCGACCAGCTGCTGGAGTATCTGCCGATCGTGCGTGATGAACTAAATGTCAAGCAGATCATCCAGTCGGACGAGGTGGACAGCTACGTCACGTATTCGGCCAAACTCAATTTCAAGGCTGCGGGCCCCAAACTCGGCGGCAAGGTCAAGTCTGTCGCCCCGCTCGTGCAGAAGCTTGCCAGCGAAGCCGTGCGGGCGTTTGCGCGAACGGGCGAACTGGTACTGTCTGTCGATGGTGAGCGGGTTGCGCTTACTCCGGAAGAAGTCGATGTGACGCGGGTCGAGCGGGCGGGGTACGCCGTCGAAACCGACAATGCGTTGACCATCGCGCTCGTAACCGAATTGACCGACGAGCTTCGCGACGAAGGTTTCGCCCGCGAGATGGTTAACAAGATCCAGAACATGCGCAAGAGCTCCGGGCTCGAAGTGACCGACCGGATTACGGTTGCGTTGCGGCCATCCGAACGTCTCAGGACGGCGATTAGCCGGCACGAAGAATTCATCCGGCGCGAGACGCTGGCCGAACGGATTGACTACGGCCTCGCAGATACGCACGACGGTGCGAAAACCTGGAATATAAACGGCGAGGAAGCCGTTATTGCGGTGACCAAAGCATAACCGGGATGGTTACTCATGGCATTCAGCGAAAAAGATCTGGCCAAGTTCGAAGAGCTGCTGCTGAAAAAGCGCAAGGAGTTGCTCGACGAAATGGGGCTGCACGGCGAACGGTTTACGAGTACGGTGCGGGATGCTACCGGCGACCTGTCGTCGTACTCCTACCACATGGCCGACCAGGGAACCGATAACATGGATCGCGAGCTGGCGTTCATGTTTGCGTCGAAATCGGGCCGGCTGGTGTATCACATCGACATGGCGCTCAAACGCATCAAGGACGGCACCTTCGGGCAATGCCAGGGCTGTGGCAAGCAGATCAGTAAAGCCCGCCTGACGGCGGTACCGCACGCCCGCCTTTGTATCGAGTGCAAGTCGGCCGAGGAGGAAAAGAAAGCTGGGCGCTGACAATCGAACAGCGCTGATCTGGCCCGTCCTGATTATTGTCCTGGTGGTAGCTGTCGACCAGGCAACGAAGGCCTGGGCTGTGGCCGCACTCTCTGGAGAACCCCCCCTCCGTATTATCGGCGACTTTCTCATGTTCTCACTGGTGTACAACAAGGGTGGGGCCATGGGCACAACGCTTGGCTCGCCGCTGTATTATCTTGTGGTCGCCTTGATCATCCTCCCGTTTATCCTGTACTACATCTATCATCACCGGCAGGAACCCGCGCTCTCGCTGGCGCTCGCGTTTATTGCGGGCGGGGCGATCGGCAATGTCATCGACCGTATCCGTCTGCGGCAGGTCGTTGACTTCATCGATGTCGACTTCTTCGATATCAACGTGTTTGGGTACAAGCTCGACCGGTGGTGGACGTTCAACATCGCGGATTCTGCCATCTTCTGCGCCATGCTGTTCCTTCTGGGTTACCTGCTCTGGTACAAGCCGCGGCGCCACCGCGCTATGATGCTTCACGACCGGGGATCGTCAGGATCGCATTAACGAACATCCGCGCGTGTGTACGTTTCCTCAGCCCGACGAAAGGGTCGGTAGAGATATTTGTTCGTAGATAGGACTTTCCATTTTCGGGGGGAGAGTCTATATTGGATTTCATGATAACGAAAAAGACTGAATATGCAATCCGGGCGGTTTGGGAACTCGGGCAGTCGTCCGAAGGGCTCCGGACCGCGGCACAGGTGGCCGAGGCGCAGGGAATCCCGCCAAAATATCTGCCGCAGATCGTTGCCGAACTGGTGCAGGCAGGGTTGCTGGTTTCGGCTCGCGGCTATCGCGGGGGACTTCGGCTGAGTCGCCCGCCGCAGGCGGTCACCCTGCTCGATATTGTCGAGGCCATACAGGGGCGGCTGGACCTTTTTGAGTGCCAGCGCGGCGCCATGGAATGCATGCACCTTCCCGGCTGCGAACTCAAGGCCGTCTACCACCGTGCGCAGGACGCGATGGAAGCCGTCTTCCGTCAGACCCGCCTGACCGATATTCACTTCCACGCCCGTGAACGAGGCATCAATGTTAGGTAACGAAGCAGTAATGCACGTTTTGTCCCGGATCCAGGACCCCGAACTGAAACGGCCATTGACCGACCTCGACATGATCCGTTCTGTCCATATAGATGACGGCGCTGTGAGCATCGCGGTCACGTTGACCGTGCCGGGGTGCCCATTAAAGGAAAAAATTGCCGGGGACATACGTACGGCGGTGGGGGAGCTTGAAGGTGTACGTTCGGTGGAGGTCACGTTTGATGTGATGACTGAACAGCAGCGCGACGCACTAAAGAAGAAACTCGGACTGCGCAGCTCCGCGGGTGCAGCGGCCGATACGCCGGTCTCGTTTGCGAAACGTTTCATTGCCGTATCATCCGGCAAAGGCGGAGTGGGCAAATCAACGTGCACGGCCAACCTCGCGGTGGCACTGACCAGAATTGGGTATAAAGTGGGGCTATTGGATGCCGATGTCTACGGGTTTTCGATTCCGCGCATGCTGGGGCTGACGGGGCAGCCGACGCAAATTGACGACAAGCTCGTGCCTCTTCGCTGGGGTGGCTCCCTTCAGGCCGTATCGATGGGGTTTTTCGTGAATGAAGACGAGCCGGTGATTTGGCGGGGGCCGCTGCTTCACAAAGCCATCAATCAGTTTCTCACCGATGTCGTATGGGATGAGCTTGACTTCCTTCTGCTCGACCTGCCGCCGGGCACGGGCGATGTCACAATCACCATCGCGCAGGCGATCCCATCCGCCGAGCTGCTTGTCGTGACGACACCTCAAGCGACAGCCACCCATGTTGCGGGACGTGTTGCAAAGCTTGCCGAGAAAACAAAACTGCGCGTGATCGGGGTCGTCGAGAACATGGCGTATTTTGAACACGACGGTCGCAAAGAGTATATTTTCGGTCGCGACGGCGGCAAATTTCTCGCGGAGAAGCTGGGTGTGAATTTGCTCGGAGAGATTCCGCTGGAAACATCCATACGCGAGGGGGCGGACAACGGTCAGCCGGTGGCATCATCGGGGACCGCTGCACAGCAGGCGATGTTCGAGGGGATCGCACGGCGGATCGCGTCGATGTGAGCGCGATAACTCGCTGATGTGGTAGTCTGTTAAAGGACGCTGTTTTTCAAATCACCGCGTGAGCGTTATACGCGACTTGACTCGCGCCTAACGATCCGTCGCGTAAAACGCGCCCTGCCAACCGTTTTAGATTAATCCACTTTTTTTTCAGGGGACGACTTGACGGTTGTCCACACGATCGCTAATTATCCGCATGTTAGCGGGTGGAACATGCGATGTTAATAGGGTGTGGACAATCTGGGGACAATGAGCACTAGTCACTTTCCGTTCAGTGATTAACTACCTCTCAATCTGATCGACGCTGTTGACAACTATGTGGACAATATCCTACGCCCTTTTCCATTCGGAAGTTATCCTCACAAACCGTAATCAGTGCCGCCGCAGGCACACCATACACGAGTGAGCGGGGGTTTTGTGTATAACGATCGAGTAACGAATTCCAAACACTGGAAAGACTGTCTTTCCTACATGGCGCGGCGAGTGAAAGAACAAACCTTCAACACCTGGCTGCGCCCAACGAAGGGAGAACCGGGCACCAACGGCGATTTCAAAATCGCAGTGCCGAATCAGTTTGTAGCCGATTGGATCAAGGATCACTTCGGCTCTCTGATAGATGAAGCATTCAATGAAGTCCTCGGGCATCCGTACGAGGTTGTGTACGTCCTCACCGGGCAGCCCGATCCGGAAGATCAGACTATACTGGAATTTGCCGACGATGACGGGGTCACCGGAGGCTCGAACGGCGCCGGCCTGCAGGTGGCCCTCGCACCTGTGACGGCGGTCGCCCGCAATAATGGACACAATTTGAACAGCCGGTATACCTTTAACACGCTCGTGGTCGGTGATTTCAACCAGTTTGCGTGCGCTGCTTCAATGGCGGTCGCCGAAGAGCCCGGTACCACGAAGTACAATCCGTTGTACATCTATGGCGGCACGGGGCTGGGGAAAACACACATCATTCAGGCGATCGGCAACGAGATTCTTCGGCAATACCCGGAGAAGCGCATCATCTACGCAACCTCGGAAAAATTCACCTCCGATTTCATCTCCGCCATTTCCGATCGGTCCATCAACGACTTCATCCGAATGTACCGCGAAGTTGACTGCCTGATTATCGACGACATCCAGTTTTTTACCGGTAAAGAGTCCACGCAGGAGCAGTTCTTTCACACGTTTAATGCGCTTTACCACAACGGCAAGCAGATCATCCTCTCCTCCGATCGCTCTCCCAAGGATATCCGAGGCCTCGAGGATCGGCTGCTTTCCCGCTTCAGCTGGGGCCTGGTCACGGATTTGCAGGCGCCGGATCTGGAAAATCGGACCGCCATTCTCTATAAGAAACTGGAGTCCGAGGGCAAAAAGACAATCCCGGACAACGTCGTGCGGTTCATCGCGGACAAGATCAAAGCCAACATTCGGGAGCTGGAGGGAGCGCTGATCCGAGTCCTTGCGTATGCGTCGCTTAAAGGCGTACCGGTGGACCTGGATATGACCAGAAAGGTGCTCTCCGACGCCATCGAAGAACAGCGGGCTCACGTCACGATCGAGATCATTCAGCAGAAGACATCGGAGTTCTTCAGTGTGGCCCGCGAAATGATGGTGGCCAAGAAGAAGACGGCCCATATCGCACTGGCCCGCCAGGTCGCAATGTATCTATGCCGGTCTCTGACACCTAATTCTCTAAAGGCGATTGGCGATGCCTTCGGTGGACGGGATCACTCCACGGTCATCCATGCGTGCGATCTGGTAGCCAAGCGGATGGCTACCGACGGTGGGTTCCGGGAGAAAATCGACAAGCTTTCGGCATCTTTACTGTATTAGCAACCTGTGGACTGTGGCGTGGACAAATTCGGGATAAACCGGGCTACTCTCGGATCTGTGGAAAATGAGGCAGTTACTCACAGCCCACTCTATAATGACCGTGGAAAAGAGTACGACTGCAGTAATTTGATAAGTTGCTTTCCGACCACGAAATACCGTATCTTATCACAACCTGAGGGGTAGTTGCACACATATCAACGGCCCTTATTGATATTATGCCTTTGAGTATAGCGGGTATTATAAGAGACTTCCTGTGGGAAGCTCTCTGCAGGAGAACCGAGCGATGAAGTTTACTCTTTCGAAGTCCCGACTGAGCAGTTCCCTCCAGTCGATCCTTCAGGTGGTGCCGACCAAATCGACACTGCCTATCCTGACAAACATCTTGGTTGAAGCGCTGGAGAACAAACTGAAGATATCGGCGACTGACCTGGATATTTCGATTACCGCGACCGTTGAGTGTCAGGTGGCGAAAAAGGGATCGGCGGCGCTCCCGGCCCGCATTCTGTTTGAGATTATCCGTGAATTGCCGGAATCGGAGATTACATTCGAGTCTACCAATACTCGCATGGAAATCCGTATCCCGAACGGTTCATACAAGATAGCAACGGTCTCTGCAGATGATTTCCCTAAACTCCCCGCAGTGAATACGAAAAAGGAAGTACGGATTTCCGGTGACGAGCTGGTTAAAATGATCCGCAAGACGACCTTTGCTTGCTCCAACGATGAGACTCGGCCGGCGCTCAATGGGGTCCTCTGGCAGACCGAAGGCGAGCGTATGCAGATGGTTGCCACGGACGGGCATCGACTGGCCAAGATGTCCTTGGACAATCCAAAACTCAAAGGGCTGCACGAAGATATTATTATACCGCCGAAGGTACTGAACCTGATTCCTCGCTTCCTCGAGAAAGAAGGTGTAGAGGTCGGTGTGATTTTCGGGGAGAACAATGTAATTTTCAATCTTGATGACGTAATTCTCACATCGCGTCTGATTGAGGGCCCATACCCGAATTTTGAGCAGGTCATTCCGACCAACAGCGACAAAAAGCTGACCGTCTCGAAAGAGGAGTTGAATGGGGCGGTACGGCGCGTGTCGATTCTCTCAAATGCTCTCACACACCAGGTAAAATTCAGCATCAATGGAAACACCCTGACACTGTCTACGAGTAATGTTGACGTCGGGGGTGAAGGGCAGGAGCAGCTTGAGTGCGACTACACGGGAGACGCTATCGAGATCGGATACAACGCATCGTACCTGACCGAGATTCTGGCCCGGATCGACGGAGATGAGGTTATCTTTGAGTTATCATCGCCCGTTGCGGCCGGCGTTATATATTCGCCCACCCTTGCCAAGCAGGAGTATCTCTGTCTGATCATGCCGCTTCGGCTCGCGGAATAGGGAACGAACTGCAATCTTGCGGAGAATGGCAGGTAGCCCCTATCTGCCATTTTCTTTTGTACGTGTCATGACTATCACCCGACTGGATCTGACGTACTTCAGAAACTTCGACTCACTGGCCGTGGACTTCGCCCCGGGCGTGAATATCTTCTACGGCAACAACGGGTCGGGGAAGACCAACCTTCTCGAGGCTTTATTCGTCTTTATGCTTGGTCGATCGCAGCGGGGAGCGCCGGATGCCGTATTAACGAAGCATGACCAGCCTTTTTATCGGTTGGAAGGGACGCTGGACGACGGATCCAGATGTCCGGAACTAGCCCTCGCCTACGAACGCGGTGGTCGGAAGCGTATCACCCTTGACGGTGTGGGTATCAAACTGGCCGAACTCTATCGCCATTTTTGCGCCGTGGCGGCGGGCCCGGAAGATACCGCTATCCTGACCGCGGCGCCGTCGACTCGGCGACAATTCCTTGATATGTACCTCTCGCAGTATTCGGTGAAGTACCTGGCAGATCTTGCTGATTACCAGAAGGCCCTGGCCCAGAAAAACGCTGCCCTGAAAAACAACATGGACCCGACGCCTTTTGACGTTATCGTGGCCTCGGTGGGTGCGCGGGTGATGACGGCCCGCCGGGCTTTCTTACGCGACGTTGCGGCCCACGCGGGTACCCACTATGCGCAGATTGCCGACGGCGAGACGATGACAGTCACTTATCGGCCGTCGGTCGGACTCGGCGATGACGATCTGGATACCGATGCGATTGAACGGCGCATAGTGGCGACGCTGGAACGGTACCGGGACCGGGAGCGCGCCATGAACGTCGCACTCGTAGGGCCGCATCGCGATGACATTCATTTCGAGATCGGCGGATACCCGGCGCGGACCCACGGCTCACAGGGTCAGCTTCGGACAGCCGCGATCGCGCTGAAGCTCGCCGTATATCACATTCTGAAGGAACGGCGGAATCAGCCGCCAATCCTGCTGCTTGATGAGATTTTTGCGGAACTGGATGATACGCGCACGATGGGACTGGTCCGGGCATTCGACAGTTTCACCCAGCTGTTTCTGACGACCGCCGTTACACCTCCGGACGATCTGGCGGCCAACAGCCGAAACTTCCGGATTCGAAACGGGGCGATCGAGGAGATGCACTGATGGCCGGATTGACCGTTCGGAATCTCAGTAAGCGATTCGACGACATGCCGGTGCTCGACGACATCTCGTTCGAGACGGGTGACAGCGAGCTGCTGGTGTTGCTGGGACCTTCGGGGTGTGGCAAGTCGACGTTGTTGCGCATCATTGCGGGACTCGAAGAGGCTGACCGAGGAGAGATCTATATAAACAGCCGCCGGGTCGATCAGCTTCGGCCGCGCGACCGCGATGTCGCACTGGTCTTCCAGAACTACTCGCTCTATCCGCACATGACGATCGAACAAAACCTGGCTTTCCCGCTGAAGGTTGCCCGCGTAGCGAGGGGGGAGCGGATGCGGAGGATTGCGCATGTCGCCGAGATTCTTGACCTGAGCGCCCATCTCGCCAAAAAGCCCGGGCAGCTGTCCGGCGGACAGCGGCAGCGCGTCGCACTCGGCCGGGCTATTATTCGCCAGCCGAGTATCTATCTTCTCGACGAGCCATTGTCAAATCTGGATGCCGACCTGCGCGTGAGGATGCGCCGGGAGATAGTCGACTTGCAGCGCAGGCAGCAGCGTCCGATGATCCACGTGACCCACGATCAAGCCGAGGCTTTGACCATGGCCGACCGGATCGCGCTCCTGCATCGAGGCACCATGCAGCAATTTGGTACGCCGGAGGACTTGTACGGTGACCCGTCCAATCGGTTTGTGGCGGAATTCATCGGCCAGCCCAGAATCAACACCGTCGAGGCCAAAGTCCACAGCGGACGGCTCGTTCCGTTCGGCTCGGACCTTACCGGGTGCGCGGACAGGGATATTGTCATAGCCATCAGGCCCGAGTCGGTCCGGCTCGGACCCCAGTACGAATACCCCGGGAGAGTCACTGCGTGCGAATACCTCGGCGACCAGTACGTCGCCACCATCCGGTTTCAGGACATTTCGTTGACAATCGCAAAATTGACGGATCCGGTCGAGATCGGACAGGACGTTCGCTTCGGCTTCTACTCCAGTGCGCTCTTGTTTTTTGATCCGGAAACGGGCGAGCGGATTCGGTTCGTGTAGTCAACGGAGACGCTGGCAGTGCCGGCAATAGTGCGCCGATCGAGCGCCGATTCTTTCACGGACGATACTCATGCCGCATCGTTCGCATGGTTCCCCCTCACGATTGTAAGCTTTGAGATACTGCTGGAAGGTACCCGGCCTGCCGTTCACACCGCTGTACGTATCAACCGATGTTCCGGCAGCGTCGATTGCCCTCCGAAGCAACGCTTGTATGTGGCCGTGCAGTTCGATCAGCTTCCGGCGGGATACGGAGGTCGTCAGTCGTTTCGGATGCAACCGGCTGTAGTAAAGCGACTCATCGGCATAGATGTTGCCCAGCCCGGCGAGAAAGGACTGATCAAGCAGCGCGGCTTTGAGCAGTCGGGCGCGGGTGTGGCAGCGTGCGACGAACTCCTCAGCGGAAATCTCGAGTGGCTCCGGGCCGAGATCGCGCAGGCCGTCTTGTTGCCAGAGTTCGCAGTCCGGAAATACACGGAGCCTGCCGAAGCGGCGGTAGTCGTTGAATCGAATGTGCAGGGCGTTGCCGTTGCCGGCCGACTCCAAATCGAATAGTACAAGATCGTGTTTGTCGATCGGGGCAGTCTTTTCGATGTATAGAAAGCGACCCGTCATCTTCAGGTGGACCCAGAGCGTCACGTCGCCCGAAAGAGAAATCAGGATATTTTTCCCCCGGCGCGTGATCTCTTTGATAGTGCGACCTCGAAGCACCGCTTCGAATGTCCGCCGTCCAAACGACGGGCTGATTACTATTGATGACGGCGGTGCGGACTGTCGCACCTGCGCGATGGTTCGCCCGGTGATCAGTCCGCGAAGACCGCGCGCGACCGTTTCGACCTCTGGGAGTTCCGGCATGTCAGATAAACGTTGTTGCCCCCCTTCAGGTTTCGACCGGGCGTACCGTTATCTTTAAGTTGTGACAATCCGGCCGGCAACTATATTACCCCGCATCGAGATACCGGCTTGCTTGTATCATGGAATGTTATGGAACTTCTCGGAAAACGCCCCGGGCGTAAACTGATCGCCTATTTCGCAGGCGCCATCCTGCTCGGCTCTATCCTGCTGGCGTTGCCGCTCAGCTCAGCGGGGCCGGACATACATTGTATAGATGCCCTGTTTACCTCCACCTCGGCGGTCTGTGTCACCGGCCTGATCGTTCTCGATACCCCCAAAGACTTCTCCCTGTTCGGTCAGGTCGTAATCCTGACGCTCATCCAACTCGGCGGTCTCGGAATCATGACATTTGCGACGGCGCTGCTGCTGTCGATTACACCCCGGCTGTCGTTCCGGGACAACCTGGTGCTCTCGGAATCGCTCTCCACTGGGGATATACTCCACCCGCACTCGATCCTTCGGGCGGTGCTGATCACTACCGCCGTCGTAGAGGCGGTGGGAACGACGATCCTGTTTTTTGTTTTTCGGGCCGATTATCCGGCTGATCAGGCCCTCTGGCACGCCATCTTCCACTCGGTCAGCGCCTTTTGCAACGCCGGCTTCTCAACCTTCAGCAGCAGTCTGGAGCACTACCAGACGAATCTGACGTTGATCGGGACGGTTTCGGCGTTGATAATACTCGGCGGTCTGGGCTTCACCGTGGTTCGTGATGTGGCGGTGTGGCGGCCGAATGGCCAGATGCGCCTGTCGCTGCATACCAAGCTCTGTTTGACCGGGACGGCGGTGCTGATTGTCGCGGGAACGCTTGCCTTCGTAGTCGCCGACCGCGGCAATGTGTTCGCGCATATGTCCTCGGTTGATGCGTTCGCGAACGCCTTCTTCCAGGCCGTCACCGCGAGAACAGCCGGATTCAACACCATTCCCCAGACGCACTTGACCGAAGTCAGTCTGCTGGTGACTATGCTCTTGATGTTTATCGGCGCCTGTCCGGGCTCGACCGGCGGGGGGACGAAAGTGACGACCGCCATGGTGATCGTGCTGCTGGCCTACAACCGCCTGATGGGTCGTCGCTCGGTGGCAGCCTTCAAGCGGTCCCTGTCACCGGACTCGGTTACCCGGGCCCTGACGATCATGGTGGTCGCATCGATCACGATTGCCGGGGCATTTGTGGCGATGATGTTCCTTCAGGAACGGCCGGTGCCGCATTTGCTGGCGCACGGTTGGTTTGTGGACAGTTTGTTCGAGGTGGTGTCCGCGTTTGCGACCGTCGGGCTGTCACTTGGGGCGACTTCACAGCTCGAAGCGTCCGGGAAGATCATTGCTATACTTCTGATGTTTGTCGGTCGGGTTGGTTTGCTGACTCTCTTGTTTTCGCTGTCGCGCGGCGAGCAGCACGGCGAACTGGTCTATCCCGACGAGCCGATCATGGTTGGTTAGTGAGGAATACAAATGAAACGCTTTGCTGTGATAGGTCTGGGGAATTTCGGCGCCACGGTGGCGCGAGGTCTGTCTGCCGAGCACTGCCGGGTGACAGCGGTCGACTCAGACAAGGCGCGGGTGCAGGCGCTGGCGGACGATGTTGACCTGGCGCTGGTCGGCGACGCCACCGTGCACGCCTTCCTCGAGAAACTCTCGGTACAGGACTTCGACTGCATCGTCGTTTCCACTGGAAAAGACTCGCACGCCTCGATCCTGATTGCCTTGCACCTCAAGGAGCTGGGAGCCAAAAAGTTAATTGTCAAAGCCAACTCCAACGACCACGCCAAAGTGCTTCTGAAAGTCGGCGCCGACGAGGCTGTCATTCCGGAGAAACAGATGGCGGAGCGGGTGGCGATGTCTCTGGCACGGCCGAATATGCTTGATCACCTGCCGCTCTCCGAAGACTACTATGTCGCCGAGGTGCTCGCGCCGCGCAATTTTGCGGGCCAGCGGCTGACGGATCTCGACCTTCGCAACAGGTACCACATCCAGGTGGTGGCGGTGAAAAACCAGAGCAGCGAGGCGCTCGATTTCGCCCCGGCCGGATCATTCAAGATCAAACACGGAGACATATTAGTGGTCCTGGGCAAAGGCGCGGATATCGAGAAGCTGAAGGGGTAGAGCGAGTGGAGTCCTGCTGAGAAGACTGACAAAGTTCGTCACGCCTTCCAGGCTTTGTCATACCATCCCCTCTCTGTCATACCTGCGTAGGCAGGTATCCATCCTCAACTCCGGACGTGCCGCAGGTGCGTCACTCCCCGCCTAGTGAGTGCCACAAGTCCACCGACTCCGGATTCCTCTCCTCAATCCACCGGATCTTCCAGGCTCGCTTCCATCGCTTCAACTGCTTCTCGCGCCGGATAGCGGAATAAGCGTCGCCACAAGTCAAGAAATAGACCAGAGGGTGAACTCCGTACTTGCGTGTGAATCCATCAATAAGGTCGTTTCGATGCTCATACACACGCTGCAGAAGATCGTTGGTGACCCCGATGTAGAAAGTGCCATTTCGATTATTGGCGAGGATGTAGATGTGGTAAGTCCCCACGTCGTCAGAGATGTGTTAAGGAGGAAATGCTGGACGGTCACAAACAGACACGCCGCTCGATGCAGAGTCGAGTCTGCGACTCCTGTTGATTGTCAGGATAGTTTCCTGCCTTCGCAGGAATGGCAAATGTTCGGTTCGTCCTACTGGTGCTTCTTTCTGTAGTCCGCCACCGCGGCCTTGATCGCATCGGGCGCCATGTTGGAACAGGACATTTTGTCGGGCGGGATGCCATCGAGCGCCTCGGAGACGTCTTCTTTGGTGATCTGCTCGGCCTCGGCGAGCGTTTTCCCTTCGATCATCAGCGACGCCATGGAACTGACTGCGATTGCGACGGCGTTACCGAAAGTTTTGTGGCGGCACCCCACGATCCGACCCTCGGCGACTTTCAAATAGATGCGCATGACATCGCCGGTGGCGGCGTTTCCGGCCTGTCCGACCGCATCCGCGTCCTCGAACTCCCCCACGTTGCGCGGGTTATGAAAGTGCTCCATGATGGTATCGTTGTACATGGGAGAAAGATACGCACGAAGTTGCGTTAAGGCAACTCAGGTGGGCCGGCCGGATACCCTACCTCTTCACCACCGACACCTCGCCGGCAGTGATCGCCACCGCCGTGCCGTTGTGATCCATAATCAGGCGCCCCTCGTTGTCGATATCAATCGCCACCCCTTCGATCACCGTATTTCCCGTTCTAATACCGATCTGCCGTCCGATCAACGATGAGTACCGACGAATCTTCGCGTGTGAGGGGCGAAGGCCGTCCTTGAGGTAGACCTCGTACTCCTTTTCGAACCGCACCAGGAAATCCTGCAGAACCTCAATTCGCCGTACTTTGCGTTTCACGGCCCGTCGAAGCGACGTTGCGCTCTGCCGCAACTCGGGAGGGAACTGGCGCACCCCCTGGTTGACGTTGATGCCGACCCCAACCACCACGTGGTTGATTTTGTGTTTGTCGGCCGAAAGCTCGGTCAGGATGCCCGCGGCCTTTTTGCCGCCGATCCAGACGTCATTGGGCCACTTGATTTGCACTTCTCGCGGCGCGTAGCGATTGAACGTGTCCGCCAGCGCGATTGATGTCATAATCGAAAGAGCGGGCGCCTGCTCCGGGGAAAAAGGCGGCCTGAGCACGATGGAAACATAAATGCCCGACTCCGGCGGGGAATGCCAGATACGTCCCAGCCGGCCGCGACCTCGGGTCTGACGGTCGGCTACAACGACCGTCCCGTGCGGTGCGCCGTGTTCGGCTTTCTGGGCCGCGATATCGTTGGTCGACTGTACCGTATTGTAACAGCACAGCGTGCGGCCGATTGTTTTGGTCTTTATGTTGTGAGCTATTTCGATTTCGGTCAGCAGGTCCGGCGCCGCGACAAAGGTCACGGTCCTGCGATGACGCTTCAGCCGATAACGCCAGTCATGAAGCAGTTGTGCGGCAGAACGGATCTGCTCGCTGTCGCAGGACAGCCGCCGAGCGAGTTTTTCGACCTCGAATCGCTCGCCGGGTTTCTTGCGGATAATGACGAGCAGTTGCTCGGCAAGGTGCTCGCGCGCGGGATCGCTCATACGGCGGGCGTGACTTTCATGGAGAAATCCGCGACCGGGGCCGAGTGCGTCAGGGCGCCGACCGAAATGTAGTCTACTCCGGTGGCGGCGATAGCCGCGACGGTGTCGAGCGAGACATTGCCGGACGCTTCAAGCTTCGCTTCGGGATTGATCGACCGCGCTCTTTTCACCAGCGATGCGAGTGACTCGATCGACTGGTTGTCCAGCAGCAGCCGGGTGACGCCGCAGTTGAGCGCCTCGACGAGCTCGGATTCCGAAGTTACCTCGACCTCAATCTGGATGTGTTCGGCTTTGCAGTCGAATTGCAGGCGGAAATCCGGTGTGTGGAGGTACTCGCGCGTGAGATCAACCGCACGGGTGATAGACCCGGCGGAGGCGATATGGTTGTCCTTGATAAGTATCATGTCGTACAGGCCCATGCGATGATTGCCGCCGCCGCCATGCCGTACGGCCGCTTTTTCCAGCCACCGCCAGCCGGGCGTGGTTTTTCGCGTGTCGAGAATGGTGCATGGGTGACTGCCGAGGCGATCGACGAAACGTCGCGTCAGTGTGGCAATCCCGGACAACCGTCCGAGAAAATTGAGCGCGACCCGTTCCGAGGCCAGCACGGTCTGATTGAAACCGTCGACTTCGATTACGATGTCGCCGCTCTTGAACGGGTCGCCATCGTGAATCATCGGTCGCACGACATTCGCGGAATCCACTATCTCAAACGCCATCATGAACGGAACGATCCCCGACAGCACACCGTCGCACTTGGCGACCACGCCCGCCTTGACAGGGTCCGGCTCAAGACAGGCCAGCGACGTCAGATCGCCGGGGCCGATGTCCTCGGCAAGAGCCGCTTTGACCAGATCAAGCACATGTCCATACTGGGGGTCCATACCGCAAAACAACAGCGGCATTGTGAAAAGTCAAACCCCAAGTTATATTCCCGCCATGTCTCCCCGACGAAAGTCAAAGCCCTCGCTGCCCGCGGTCGCGGTGCTCGGCTACGGATCGCAGGGACGTGCGGTAGCACGGAATCTGCAGGATTCGGGCGTTCGCGTCATTGTCGGGCTGCGGGTCCGCTCCAAGTCCCGCGCCACGGCACGTGCGGACGGCCTTACCGATATACGATCTGTGGCCGACGCGGTGCGCGACGCCGGCGTGGTGGCGTTTGCCTTTCCGGATCATCTCCACGGACGCGTATTTGCAGCCGACATCGCGCCCAACCTGGCTGCAAACGTCACCCTCTGGTTTTTGCACGGGCTGTCGGTTCATTTCGGGATGGTGAGCGCTCCCGGGAACGCCGATGTCGTCCTGATTGCGCCGCATGCACCGGGAACGGCGGTGCGGGAGAAATATCTCGGCGATCGGTCGGTTTCGGCGTTTTACGCGGTGGAGCAGGACCGCAGCGGACACGCCCGCTCCACCTGTTTCGCCCTGGCCGAGGGTATCGGTATCGACCGGGCCCGCCTGGTGGCAACGACGTTTGACCACGAGGCGATCGGCGATCTGTTCGGAGAACAGACCGTGCTGTGCGGAGGGTTGGCGATGCTGATCAAAACCGGGTTCGACGTGCTGGTCGAGAACGGGCACAAGCCGGAACACGCCTGGCTCGAAGTGGCATACCAGCTTGACCTGATAGTCGATCTGATCAAGCGGTACGGCATCGAGGGAATGTTCGCGCGGATCTCGGTGGCAGCCCGGCTCGGTTCGGCGGAAGTAGGTCCGGCGGTGATTGACCGGTCCGTGAAGCGTCGGATGCAGGATGCGTATGGACGGGTGAAATCGGGAGCATTTGCCAGGACGCTGGCGGAGTTGGATGACGCTTCGCTGAAGAGACTGACTGAGCGCTTGCGGGCCTTGACGAGCCCAGCGCTGGAACGAGCTGCCAAGCGGGTTCGCAGGAACGGATAAGCAAACGGCAGTTTGAATTTCAACTGTAGCCACTTCTTCGACTGATCTCTTCTTCCTCCGTTTTCATTTTATGACAATCACTTAACGAACATGAGAATCCCTCCCGGCATGACAAATTAGTGACACAAGCGGTCTACGAAATCGCTTTTTTGGCGGCATGAAATTACGGCCTGCTGACTTCGCTCTCCGGCTGTGTGCCGCCGGGATTTTGATGTTCCTTCTGCGCGCTCCAGTGTCTTCCGGGGAGTTGACCGGTCGTGTGTTCGACAACGAGACCGGCAACCCCGTCGATGGCGCCACCATCCGCATTGTCGAAACCGGTCGCGCATTTGTCTCCGATAAACGCGGTGTGTTCTCGATGCCGGATATGCTCGACGGTCGCTATCGGCTGGTGGTTACCCACGTCGCGTACGATGCCAGCGACACGGTGGCGGTGTTGGTGAGTAACGGGTCAGTTTCACCCGTCCAGATCAGGTTGAACCCGAAACCCTGGGTACTCGACGACATCGTCGTAACCGGCACGAGGTCGCCATACCTGCTCAAGGACGTGCCGGTACAGACGGAGGTGATCTCGGAGCGCGATTTCGAGCGCACCGGCGCAACGACAGTCGATCAGGCGCTCTCCTCGGCGATCGGCGTTCAGGTGTCGGAAGACCTTTCCGGGCAGGGAGCACAGATACGCGGAATCGACGGTGAGCGCGTCCTGGTGCTTATCGACGGCGAGCGCGCCGTGGGTCGCGTCCGAGGCTCGATCGACCTGAGCCAGTTCTCGCTGACCAATGTCAAGAAGATCGAAGTCGTCAAGGGGACCGGGTCGACACTGTACGGTTCGGATGCAATGGGGGGCGTTATCAATATCATCACAAAGAACCCGGACTTCAACACGCTGTCGGGCCGATTCTATGCCGACTACGGCTCGCACACCAGTTACCAGCCATCGGCAGAATTTGCATACGGAACGCCGGATATCGCTCTCACGCTTGGTGGGAAACTCTACTCAACCGGCGGATTCGATCTCGATCCGGCCACCCGGCACACCAACGGCCTCGAAGCCGTCGATCGGATCAACGTCGATTCTCGTATGCGTGCGCGATTGTCCGACCGATGGACGCTTACCGGTTCGGGTGGAGTCATGTGGGAGCAGAAGGACTGGATAGAGGAGGAGGCACGCGCCCTCAACGCCCACGGCGATACGCTTTTCAAGGCCTTCGATGACGACGAAACCAATACTCGGTACAGCGGGTCGGTCGGGCTTGGCTTTCTGGCCGGCGACGTGTTTTCTCTCGACCTGAGCGCCTACGGTACCTACTACGACCACTCATGGGACAAGTATGATTCACTCGGTTACTGGGTGGACACGTCGAATACGGAGGACGTTTTCGCAGAGGTGTCGGCGCACGGCACCTACCGGATCGGTTCGCATCATACCGCCACGTTTGGGCTGTCGCTGACGCATCAGGATCTCGTCTCGACCGAGCTTGTCGCTGAGGCAGAGGCCGATCAGGCGGCCGGGGCGTACTTCCAGTATGAGCTCGCGCCGACCCGCAACCTCAGTGTCCTGCCGGGCGTCCGTTACGAACGTCACAATTCGTTCGGCGATCACCTGAACCCGTCGTTCAACATCATGTACGAACCGGTATCACACGTCCGGGTGCGCGGGCTGGTCGGTTACGGCTTCCGCGCGCCGTCCATAAAAGAGCAATTCTTCGTGTTCGATCACACTGCGGCCGGGTATGTCGTGTACGGGGGATTGGTCCCCTTCGGCGACGACGGCGCCACCAACGATCTGAACGAGGAAGTCTCCCTGAACAGTGCGCTCTCGGTCGAACTCTCTTACGGAGTGATCGGCCTCCACCGGCTGACCTACTACTACAACCACCTCGAGGACCTCATAGATTTCCAGTTGCGGGACTTCGCTGACGGGTACTGGCGGGGGCGGTACGTGTATGGCAATATCAATGCGGCCGTGACGCAGGGTATCGAGTGGGAGTCTCGCGTGCGTCTCTCTAATGCGATCGACCTGTCCTTCTCGTATACGTACCTGCACAATGTCGTTTTGAATACGGATTCGCTCGAAGTCGGACCCGCAGGCGACACCTCGCGTTTCGAAACCGGAAACAAGCTCATCAACCGACCTGATCATACCATTAAATTCTATCTGACCGGGTACCACGAGCGCACGGGCCTGGGCGCCTCTTTCTGGGGGGACTATCACAGCCGCAAGCTCTTCGTGGCACGATCCAACATTGGAGGCAACGAAGGCGCTTTCGACGACTACGCGCCATCTCGTACGACTCTCAATCTCAACCTGTTCAAACGCTGGAGCGGCAGTCTTGAGACGTTCCTGCGTCTGGAGAACCTGCTCGACCAGACGGACGTCGCCTACGGCTACTGGCCGGGTTTCCAGGTGTTTGCGGGACTGAAATATGACCTTGCGGTACGATAGGACGGTATTACTGCAATTGAATTATCACGCACATGTAAGGAGTACAAACTGATGAAACGAATCCTGCTGTTTTTTGGCTTCTCTCTCGCTGCACTTGGACTGGCGGCGGGGTGTTCCGATGACGACCATTCGGCATCCGGACCGACCGGACCGTCGGGATCTGCCGGCTTCCAGGATACGTCGGTGTTTGATGCCGCCACCGGAACCTGGACCACTACCCTGAACGCATCGTCGCACACGACACCCAAGACCTTCTCGTTCTCCGAAACCAAGGCGGCCGGCTGGGATATCATGTTCCGGCGCTCGAATATCAACCTGAACGGCGGCGACGCCGGCGCCGAGAGTGTGGCCGGGTACGACATGGGAACGGCGAAGGCGTTCGCCGATGTCGTCCTGTCCGATACCACGGGCGTGAGCTGGGAGGAAGATGCGCAGCGCTATATTATCGACAGCTTCTACACGTACAACTTCGTGACGCACCAGCTCGATATGACCCGGTACGTGTATGCGATGGTCGACGCCGAGGGTGACAATTTCGTAAAGTTCCAGATCGACTCATTGGTGGGTGCCGGCGCGCCGCCGAACATGGGGACAGTCTGGATCTCCTACTACTACCAACCGACCGCAAACTCGCGCACGCTCAGCGGCGCCGTACAGACGGCATCAATCACCGTAGGCAGCGGTATCGCGTATTTCGACTTCTCGAGCGGAACGCAGGTTACGCCATCCAACCCCACAGCCTCGACTGAATGGGATCTGCGATTTGCTTCGTACGAGATCGCGCAGAACAGCGGGCCGAACGGCGCCGGCTCGTGCGCGGTTTTTCCCGCATTCACCGAGTTGACCGACAAAACCGATATCGCCTCGTTTGCATCGGTGCCGGCGACTGCCGCGTTGTTTCCGGACTTCATCGGTTCCGTTTTTAACGGGTCGCTGACCGATGATTCTGAACTGTGGTACGATTACGATGGCACAACTCACACCCTGACCAGCAAGAGCCACGTCTATCTGATTAAGTCGGCCGACGCGGTATACAAAATGGAAATCATTGGCTGGTATGCTGATATCAACGGCAGCCTGACCAGCGGATACTACACGTTTAAATGGGCCGAGTTGCAGTAGCACACCGCGACAGCACGCGAGGGTGTCGCGCAGGCAACCGGGCGGTCGACCTGCAGTGACCGGCACCGCCGGTCTCAGGATATGCATGAAACGGGCTGTTCAATAAGTGAACAATACTGCAGGTGGTTGCATGAGGCCGAACCGCGTTCGGCCGGTAATCAGTTGTCCGTCACAATAGTACGATGACCTTCACAAGAGAATCGGACAAAGGCACGGCGTTTGCACTGTAATCCTCGGGCTAACAGAGATACAGTGGCCCAGTATATCAGACCAACCCCCGGCTGACCACCGGGGGTGTTTTTATGTTTGCCACTCTGTAGCGCAATGGCTTAGCTTAACGCGGCAGGTGCAACTGTCAACCTGTTCGGCCAAAACGGTTGACGCTCCTTCGATCCGGAGGTAGATTCCCCGTTCGCTATGTCAGGAACACGTCAAATAGTCGCGGTTTTCCTCGGCCTGCTCGTCCTGGCCGTTCTGGGATACTATTTTTATGATACGCTCAGAGACCGTACGCCCCAGGAGCTTGAGGCGCGGGTCATTCACATGGGCGATACGCGGGTCAGCAGCGCCGAACTCGGACCGTACCTGAATTCGCCGCATGGTGATGTACGCCGTCAGGCGGCGCTGGCGATCGGTCGCACCGCCGACTCCAAGAGCGCGGGGTTGCTCTTCGACATGCTCGATGACAGCGCCATGATTGTGGCCCGCGCGGCTGCATTTGGAATCGGCCTGACCGGCCAGCAGCGGTATGCCGACCAGCTGTTGGACAAGACATGGGACTTCCCGGTCGCGGTCACGTCGGCTGCTGTGGAATCAGCCGGGCGGCTGGCGGATTCCTCGATGTCGACCACAGCCGATCTTCTGGAGACATTCCTCACGCACCCGGCGCCTGAGGTGCGCGAAGCGGCGTGTTATGCGCTGTTTCATATGCGGGCGAAATACAAAGGATCGGCGCTGGCGGCACACTATCGAATCGAGCAGGATCTGTCGGTCCGCGAGGCGGCCCTGTATGCGCTCGCCCGACTGGGGCTGCCCGAAGGGGAACAGATCTATATCGAGAACCTCTCCGACCCCGATCCCTATATTCGCTCGCTGTGTCTTCGGGCTCTCTCGACGATGAAGGCAGAACGCGCCGAGCACTATCATGCGATTGCCCTTAACGACGCGAATCTGCATGTCGTGTCGCAGGCGATTAGCGGGCTCGGCCGCATCGACTCCCGAAAGTCATACGAGGCGCTTTATCGCCGCCTCAGTCAGGAACAAGACGAAAAGCTGGTCCTCGACTTGCTGGCTGCCCTTGGCGCAGTTCGCGTTGAAGAAAAGTCGACTGATGACGTGCGACGCGTGCTCTCTCGATTCTCGTCGCCCTATGTCACAGCCGCAGTGGCGGAGTTCCTGGCGAAGGCAGAGGGTGACGGTGCCATTGCGCTGCTTGACTCGCTGCGCAACGACCAGCCGGACCCGGTCGTGCAGGCGGCAGTGGCCAGGGGGTACGGCCTGATCGGCGGCGTCGGGGTGCAGAGTCGGCTCGGCGGGCTGTTTGAACACCCGGATCCGCTCGTGCGCGTTGCAGCCTACGAACAACTGGTAAAGGTCGATATCAGCAACACCGAGCATTATATCAACGAAGCCCTCAATGACCCTGATTATGTCGTCAAGTACATGGGACTGGAATCCATTCGTGCCGGAAAGCTCAGAAAGTACCTTTCGGTTTTGCGGACAATGATCGCCGATCCGGCGGGTTCCGCGGACGAACTTCGCCGTGGTATAGTCGACGTCACCGGTGATCTGTTCGGTCCGGTCCCCGGTGAGGATACCATCGCAATGCAGATCCTGATTGCCGGAATTCTTGACCCGTCGTACGTCGTGCGGATGGAAGCGGCGAGGGTATACAAAACCGTCGTCGGGGAAGATCGTGACCACCAGATAACCCCGATCAAGGCGCAACTCAGCGAAGCCGATGTGCTGAAAGCGCTGCAGAAGTATCGCCTGAATCCGCACGCTATCATCGTAACTGATCACGGCGAGGTTGATATCGAGTTGTACTTTGACGTCGCGCCGATCACCGTCCTCAATTTCATCGAACTGGCACGCTCGGAATTCTACAACGGCTTGCAGTTCCACCGGGTTATTCCGGGGTTTGTTGCACAGGGAGGCGACCCGCGCGGCGACGGATGGGGCGGCCCGGACTGGGCGATCCGCAACGAGGATTCCGACGAACCGTTCCGCCGCGGCTCGGTCGGTATGGCAACGTCGGGTAAAGACACCGGGGGCTCGCAGTTTTTCATCTGTTTCCTGCCTCAACCGCACCTCGAAGCCCGGTATACGGTATTCGGGCAGGTAGTCGAAGGTATGGATGTCGTCGATCGCATCAAACGCGGCGACGTCATCCAGTCTGTCATCATCCAAGAGGGACCGAAATGAAACGCATGCTCATATGTGCGGCGCTTGTCGCGTGTGCTGTTCTGTCAATGCTGACTACCCTGCATTCACAAAATGGTTCAGGCGTCGATACCGATGCACTGATTCAGCGCATTCTTGATGTCCATTTCGATCAGCGCAATGCCCTGTCGACCGTTACGTTTGACGTCGTCTATGCTGAAGGCGAGATGAAGGACGATCAGGGTTTTGTGGAGAAAGAGCGGTTCGACAAGAAAATATACCTCAAGTATCTGCCTGACACGGTCCTCTTTCATGAGGAGTACCTGGCGTACTATAAGGACAACGAACTGAAAAGCGACGATGAACTCCGCAAAGCCGAAGAGGATCGGAGAAAAAAGAAGAAGAGCCGCAAAGCATTCGACATCTCCTATCCGATGGTCAAGCCGTTCTTTCCTGAGATGCGGACCTTGTATACGATCACGTACCGAGGCACCCAGGACGAACCATCGGGAGATTACCACTGCCATGTCTTTCAGGTCGAGGCCGGTGAGAAAGCGGACACACTGTTGAACGGTACGTGGTACTTCGACAGCGAGTCATTTCATCTGGTGCAGGTAGATTTTTCGCCGGCGAAACTGGTCAAAAAGACCATGTTCAAGCTCAACAGGCTCGACATGACACTCGTGCAGCGCCCGACCGCGGATGGTATCTGGCTGCCGCAGCGATTCGAAATATCCGGCAAGGGCAAGGCGGCGTTGTTGTTCGGTGTGTCATTTGCCGGTCAGGAATACTACCGGAATCCTGAAATCAATACCCCCATACCCGATACCTTGTTTGTCGAGGAGGAGGACAATGACTGACAACACCTTGAAGATCCATGTCGTTGCCGTGGCGATTCCCGACGGCTGTAACGTAATTCTGGGGCATTCGCACTTCATCAAGACGATTGAAGATCTGTACGAAGCGTTGATCGGTTCGTCACCGAGCCTCTCGTTCGGAATCGCTTTTTGCGAAGCGTCGCAGAAACGGCTGGTACGGTCCGACGGCAATGACCGTGATTTGGTCCGCATGGCGGAGAAAGCGGCATTTGACATCGGCGCAGGTCACTCCTTCATCGTCTTCATGAAGAATGGATTTCCGATCAACGTCCTCAACCGGATCAAGCAGGTCGAAGAAGTCACGCGTATCTACTGCGCCACCGCCAATCCGCTGCAGGTGTTAGTCGCCGACACCCGGCAGGGACGGGGTGTGATCGGTGTGGTCGACGGCGAGACGCCGCTGGGAATCGAGTCCGAAGAGGACAAAGTCGAGCGGAGAGAGTTCCTCCGAAAAATCGGCTACAAACGATAAGAGAAAGGCAAGTTCGCCCATGCGATATGAACTAGAACGGTCCCAGACAGAGAAATTGATTATCGAAGACAGCGAATACAAGGGGCATCAACTGGTGTCGCTTCGCATCTATTTCCTTTCCAAGGAAGACGAATGGCTGCCGACCAAGAAAGGCGTGACTTTCCGCCTCGACCAGCTCGACGAAGTGATCGGGGCGCTGAATCAGATCAAGGACGGCAAATAGCGAGTACAACTCCACCGCAATGATTGTCTTCACCGACGACAAGGACCGGCTGCTGCGCCATTTCGAGAAGGATCCGGTCCTTTTTGCGTATCATATCGGCGATCTCGATGACTTCCACTTTCCTTATTGCCAGTGGGCCTCGCTGTACGCCGATCGCCCCCATATCGTTGACTGCGTGCTCGTCTACACCGGACTGGACAAACCCACTGTGCTCGCGTTCGGGTTATCGGACCGGTTCGACCAGTTGCTCGATGAACTCGTGGACCTGCTCCCGGTGGAGTTTTACTGCCACTTCCAGAAGCCGTCCCTGCCGATTCTGTCCCGCGGCTATGAGTGCACGCCGTTCGGCCCGCACTACAAAATGACGGTGCGGGAGTTTGTGCCGTCTCAACACTCACTCGAGCCCGGAGCCGAAATCCTGAGGCTCGATCGGTCGCACGAGCCGCAGGTTCGCGACCTCTATGATACAGCCTACCCCGAGGGTTACTTTGCGTCACGCATGCTCGATACCGGGAGGTACGTGGCGGTGCGTATGGACGGCAAACTGCGGTCGATAGCCGGTGTCCATGTCGACTCCGCGGCCAATCGCATCGCGGTGCTGGGCGGAATCGCCACGGAACCGGCCTACCGAAAAAGAGGCTACGCCAGCGTCCTGACGTCGCAGTTGACTCAGGACCTTCTGGCCGGCGGCCGACGGGTGGCGCTGAATGTGGAGGCGGGCAATCAGGCGGCGATCCGATGTTATGAGAAACTCGGCTTCGTCCGTACTCACGAATACGAAGAGGGCTTCTTCACCCGCAAGCGGTAAGGCTACCGGGCCGGAATCAAATCCGGTGCGGTCAGGCGGAATTGCCCGACCGCACGACACGTTAGCGTGAACTCCGCTCAGGCCGGCTTGCGGGCGCTTAGTTTCACCGACGCCACCCGGTTGGCGTACTTCTTCATCGAGGCGTCATTCACCGTGCGACCGCCGCCGCAGCCGCACGAGTCATTCGCGAGTGCATCGACGGATTCCTCGCCGTACACCATGCGGTCGACAATCTCGACATCGACAAATCCCGCGTTGTGGGCAAGGCCGATGTATTCGTATTCCTCGACCGCCCCGGCGATACATCCCGCCCACGCAGCCAAATCGTCGCGGTACTGGTCGGGCAAATCGATCGTCACGATATCGGAAACCAGCATCCTGCCGCCCGGTCTGAGCACCCGGAACGCCTCGGCGAACACCTTCTCTTTGTCCGGTGAGAGGTTGATGACGCAGTTGGAGATGATCCAGTCAACCTCGCCGTCCGCGACCGGCATCGCCTCCATCTCACCGAATCGCACTTCGCCGTTGGTCACGCCGGCGCGTTCGAGATTGCGTCGGCAGGTGTCAATCATTTCCGGGGTCATATCAAGCCCGATCACTTTGCCGCTCGGGCCGACCTTCTTCGAGGCGAGTATCAAATCGAGACCCGCGCCTGAGCCAAGATCGAGCACGGTCTGGCCTTCCTTTACTCCGGCCAATGCGACCGGGTTGCCGCACCCGAACGTGGTGACATCCCCCGGCAGATTCCTGAGTTCTTCGGCGCTGTATCCGGCCATTTCGACAAAACGGCCCGGCGCGTCGGCATCGAGCGACTGCACGTTGGGCCCGCAGCAGCCCGATTTTTGGGTGATGGCTTTACCGTAGTGCTCACGGACGGCGGCCTTGATTTCTTCGGACGATCTCTTGGTTGCCATAGTGGTTTCCTTTATGTGATTGGTCACTTTTTCGAAATGACGAGGTCGAGCGCCTTGAACTGCTTGCCGCAACATTCGACAATCGCGTCGCCGTTGAACCGGTAGTAGACCTCGCGGCCGCGCTTCTCCGACTCCACCAGCCCCGCCCGTTTGAGGATGTCAAGGTGATGCGAGATCGAGGGTTGCGACATATCAAACGGTTCGCAGATCTCGGAGACGCAGCATTCCCGTTTCTTGAGCATTCCGAGTATCGCGAGGCGGGTCTTGTCGCTCAGGGCATGAAAGACCGAGCAGCAGGCATCATCCATGTGAACCTCCATATCAATAGACATATATCTATACGTCAATGGGTTCGGAAAGGTTCCCTTTCGTGACGAAGATTTTTGCCTGTCGGCACCGAAGCGGGTATGGACAGGCTCAGGAAAACCCCTTGCGCTTCCGCCCCATCCGGCCCTACCTTACTCCCGATAAAAGAAATTCCGTTGGGGGTGGCGTAAAACACCGCCTGAGATCATACCCCCTCGACCTGATCCGGGTAATACCGGCGTAGGGAAACGGAGATGTAGTTTCACATCCCCCTGTCTGCGCTCCCGCAGGCTCACCTATCGACTCAGGACGGAATCTTGCACAAACGCGAACCGTTTAACGCGAGGTTGCTGTCATGAGGTACATGTTCACCCTTCTGCTGCTGTCGGCGTTCCTTGCCGGCAGCCCCGAGGCTGCCCCGGTAGCGGGTACGGTCGTCAATACCGATCGCGAGCCTTTGCCCGGCGTCACGGTAGCCGCGAATCAGTCCGGAATCGGTACGCTGACCGACTCGTCGGGCCACTTCTCCATCGACCTCCCACCCGGCGTCACCCGCCTGACATTCAGTTCGGTAGGGTACCACTCGAGGCAGTTTGCCCTGACCGGCCTTCCCGACACCGTCGTGCTCGACCTCCGCTATTACCGCGGATCCGCCATTCTCGTGCGAGCCGAGCGCGCCGAGGCAGGTGTCTCGCCGATCGCCTTTTCAAATGTGTCCAAAGACGACATCGAGAAAACCTACACGGTGGGCGAGTTTCCACTACTCCTGGAACCCACCCCGAATCTTCACACCTTCACCGACGGCGGCTCGCCCCTGGGATATTCCTACACGTTGATCCGAGGTTTCTCCGACAAACAGGTGACTACATATATCAACGGTGTGCCGTTGAACGATCCGGAGGACCAGGCGACCTATTTCGTCGATCTTCCTGACTTCGCCGCCAACATCTCTGACATCCAGGTTCAACGCGGGGTCGGCAACTCGCTGTACGGTGACGGCTCCTTCGGCGGCAGTATTAACGTCGTAACCAATGCGCTGGCGCGTCCCCGTCAGGCGACCGTCACCACCGGGTACGGTGAGCTTACGCACGACGGGAAACGCGTGTCGGATATCTACAAGCAGAGCGTGGAATATTCATCGGGACTGGTCGACGGCGCCTGGCACTTCGGCGGGCGGTTTTCACGGCAGAAGACCGGCGGCTATCGCCATCGAAGCTGGTACAATGGCTGGTCGTATTACTTCTCGCTCGCACGGCTCGATCCCAATATGACCACGGAGCTGTATATCTACGGCGGTCCGATCAAGACGCACTTGTCGTATTACGGTTCTACTCTGGACGACATCCGGGCCGACCGTCGCCACAACCCGCTCACCTACGGCAACGAAACGGACAACTTCAATCAGCCTCATTACCACCTGCACAACGCGTATACGCTCAACGAGCGAATGACCCTGCACAATACCCTGTACTACATCCGCGGGACGGGCTACTACGAGCAGTTGAAAACCGGCGAGACGTTCGCCGAGTACGGTGTCGATCCTTCAGTTATCAGCGACGATCCGGATACGGGGGAGCCCTACGACGAAGGTGACATCGTGCGGCAGCAATGGGTGAAGAAGAACCAGGTCGGGTGGAATCCGCGACTCGATATCAGTCATGACCGTGGACGCCACTCGGTTGGGGGTTCGTTTTACTTCTTTGACTCGGATCACTACGGTCTGATGGTCTGGGCGCAGCATCTGGCGTCGGATATCGACCCGCAGTACAAGTACTACCAATACTTCGGCAGGAAGCGGGCCGTTTCCGTATTTGCCGAGGAATATTATCGTATCACGGATCGGATTTCCGCGCAGGCGGTTGCGCAGGTGCGGTATCAGGACTACCGCTTCGACCAGGTACCGATGGGGATGTACCGGGGGCTGGACTACGACGTTGACTGGGTGTTTTTCTCCCCGAGGCTCGGTGTCAGCTATGCGGTCAGCGACCGGGTCGATGTCTTCTCGAATCTTGCGGTCTCGTCGCGCATGCCGACCGACGCTTCGATTTATGACGCCAACGACCCGACCATCCTGCCGTCCCTGGAAGTTGTGTCGGTTGATGACGACTCGACCCGGTTTATATTCGGTGACCCGCTCGTGGAAAATGAGCGACTGTTCAACCTGGAAGTGGGCGGTGTGTATCGGTCCGAATCGATCGGGATTGGCTTGAATCTCTTCTGGATGAATTTCGAAAATCAGATTATCCCGTACGGCGGGCGTACCGAAAACGGTCTGGCCATTACCGTCAACGCGGACCGCGCCGTACACAGCGGAGCGGAGCTGACGCTCACGGCGAAACCGCATCCGTCGCTGGATATCACGGGCAACTTCTCCGTAAACCACAATCGCATCGAGGAATTCAAAAACACGTTCGATGTGTATTACTTCGACGATTCGCCGACCGGCGTGAGCGACTCTATCGACTTCAGCGGCAATGTTGTCCCCGGTTTTCCGGAGTACATCGCGAATCTCAGGATCGGATACACACACGGCGGATTCTATGGCGCGATCGGCATGCGCCTGGTCGGCAAGCAGTACGTCGAGGTCTTAAACATCGATTCGCTGGCGATCGATCAATACGCGACTGCCGCAATAAGCGCAGCCTATACGATTCGCAATGCCTTCGGTCTGGGTGACGTTACAATCGCCATGAAGATAGACAACCTTTTTGACGAAGACTATATCGCGTCGGGATACGGCTACAGCTACGGTCTCGCGACCGACCCCGGCGTAGTTGTAGAAAGAGACGATCTCATTACCGAAGGCGAGTACTTTGTCGGTCCGGAGCGGTCGTATTTCGCCGAACTGAAATGGCAGTTGTTCTGACGGAGCCACGGTGCAGCTACTCGATTATGCTCTCATAGCTACTTACCTGGCGACCCTTCTCTATTTGGGGTTTCGCACGCGCCTTTCACGGACTGCGGGCGCAGCCGAACTGATTGTAGGCGGTCGCACCTTGACGCTGCCTGCGTTTGTCGCGTCGCTGGTGTCCACCTGGTACGGCGGCATCCTGGGGGTCGGAGAGTTCAGCTATCAGCACGGCCTGTCGACCTGGCTCGTGTTTGGGCTTCCGTACTACGTTGCAGCCGCGCTTTTTGCGATCTTCCTCGCAAAAAAGGCGCGACAATCGGAAGTGCTCACGATTCCGGAGCGACTGGCGTCCGCATACGGTAATCGCACCGCCGCCGCCGGTGCCGTGATCATCTTCCTGATGACCGTACCGGCTGCATACGTGCTCATGCTGGGAGTGCTGTGCCAATACCTATTCGGGTGGCCGTACTGGCTCGGCGTGGTCGGCGGCACGCTGTTCTCCATCTGCTACGTTTACCTCGGCGGGTTTCAGTCGGTTATTCGCACCGACCTGTTTCAGTTCGCCCTGATGTACGTGGGGTTTGCCGTCCTGCTGGGCCTGCTGATTACGACATACGGCACGATCGATTTCATCGTGCCGCGCGTGCCGACGGAGGCATTGAGTTGGCACGGCGGCAACACCGGCTGGTACATCGCAACCTGGTACTTTATCGCCCTCTCAACTTTGATTGAGCCGGCGTTTTATCAGCGGTGTTACGCCGCGAAATCGGCGACTACCGCGCGCACCGGTATTTTCATTTCGATCGCCTGCTGGGCCGTCTTTGACTTCATGACGACCGCGTGCGGCCTCTATGCCCGCGCGTTGCTGCCCGACCTGGCCGACCCGGTATCTTCCTATCCCGCGCTGGCCGAGCTGGTCCTTCCCAGCGGCCTGCTCGGGCTGTTCGCACTGTCGATGATGTCAATCATCATGTCGACCATCGATTCGTACTCTTTCTTGGCGGCCTCCACATTCGGACGGGATATCGTCGAGCGAACGTTTGGGCTGGAGAGCCGCCATGCCACCACTAGCTACACCCGAATCGGGCTGGTCGTGTCGGTTGCATTGGCCGTGGGGCTGGCTCTGTACTTCCGGTCGGTGGTGGAAATCTGGTATCTGTTTGGATCAATAGGAACACCGGCGCTTCTTGCGCCGGTGTTTTTCTCGCATGTTGGCCGGCGTCGTTTCACTGCGGCTTCGGCGCCGGCCAGCATCGTTTTAAGCGGCGGGACCGCATTGGCGTGGTATCTGTCGCAATACTGGACAACGGATGGCACGTACTGGCTCGGCCTCGAGCCGATTTTCCCCGGTCTTGCCGTCTCGCTTCTCGTCTGGTGGTTCCGAGGAGAGCATGCGGACAACCTCCCGATGCGCGCCGTGTGATAGGTGACCACATACCCCGTCACCATGCCCTTTTCAATGAAAACAGGCCAAACGCAACGAGGTAAACGGAGCCGGCCAGAAGCAGCGATACTGTGAAGCCGTAGTTGAACGCGACCAGCAGGATGACGGTGGATCCAACCACGGAGGCGGCGCCGTTAACGGCAAATCCCCAGTCGATCAGATCCTTAACGCGAAGCGTACCCTTCGGAAACGGCATGCCCATGAGAAAGCCCAGTGGAAGAACCATCCCGGCCGTGACAGACATGCGCAGAGACATTGGTGTGCCTGCCAGCGCCGACGAGATCCACTCGAACAAGAGCACGTCAAGGAACAGCCATGCGGCGATTCCAAGAAACGGCAACGCGTCAGGCACTCGATCGGCGAAGCGGGATCCGATACCCGATCCGAGCAACAGTGAGAGCAGGATGACTGCAATGCTGTAAACAGACGGACCTACAAACAGCGTGTATTTCTGTATCAAGACAATTTCGATAGCCATGAAAGCCGCGCCGATAGCAAAAAAGTACAGCCATGGGGCCGCCCGCAGCTTTCTCGCTGACAGGGCGTACGGCAAAAGATTGAGAGGAATCACAAGGACGATAACCGTCGCGAGGATCACCACGATGATGAGGGTGGAGAGGGGAAATCCAAAAAACTCGTACGGAAGCACTTTGTCGAGTGCAGCAGAATCGAAATTGCGCCACAGCCCCATCTGGGCGATATACGGACGGTTGTCGGTGGCCGGCGAGAGATCGATGTCGGCGTCCAGTGCGTGTGCGCGCCAACCGTCGCGAACGACCCGGTTGATGAGATTTTCGGAGAGCGAATCAGCCGCCGGATACAAGAGATGTAATGCTTCGTGTCTGTCCGGGGTCAGAGCCCCAAACGCGTAGTATCGGATCGAATCGGTAAGGGGGCGTTTAGAAAGCAACAACAGGTTTCGGCGCATGGCCGGAAGATTATAGACCGCGAAATGATCTCGCGGCGAGTCGACTCCCGCAGCCGCCAGCGCGTCGACCACCTCCGAGACCATGCGTGGCATGTAGAACTGATGTTCCATCGTAAGAAATCCGGAGTCGGACAGGGCATACCAGTAGTCGCGAAACGCCTCGGTGGTGAACAAGTAGTTCTCGGCCAATGCGAAGGATCCCGAAGCCAGCGCCGCCCACGTATTTGAACTCAGTGAGTAAATGACGTCGAACTTTCCGGGATAACGCCGCACATAGGCGCGCGCATCCTCGGTTGCCACCACCACCCGAGGATCGCGATAGATATAGCCGGAGAACTCGGCCAGAGACATGGCGCTGGTCGGCGCGGGATTGTCGTTCGTCGCCGAATCAGAGTCTGCAGCGTCGTTTCCAGTAGCCGGTTGGAAATAACCCGATAAATCGTCCTCGAGCATCATCCGGTTGACATGCGGTATAACCTCCACGGCGTGAATTTCAGTGGCTCCCGCCTGCAACGCCTGGAGGACATCCGATCCTCCCCCTGCCCCGAGCGACAGAAACGTACACGAATCGAACTGTCCTATAAGCCAGGAAACGTCGATTCCAAACTCGTACCGCAACGAATCCGGCCGGTCCCAGACGCCGTCGAAACGATAGACAGGCGAGTTTGCGATGTTGTCGATATTAAGGCCGCGATAATCCTCGCTGAAGCCGTATACCTTGATCTTGGCCGTCGCGTCCCAATGCTTGTAAATAACCGGAGCCGGTTCCGGTCGTGATAGCTCGAGCACCTGGTCACCCCTGACGCTGAGCGCTATCGCGCCGGTGGCCAGCAGCACTGCCGTTATTCTCCACGCCCCGCGAGCGGCAAGGAGCGCCGCCGTCAGCGTCGGGATAACCAGCAGGAATACCGCCTGCGGCGTGCCGATTTGGTTCATCATGAACAGCGCCACCACTACACCGCCGCCCGCCCCCAGCAGATCAGCCATGTACAGGCGCGGCATGTCCTGGTGATTGTGCTTGAACAGGATCGCCAGCGCAATGCCGCCGAACAGAAAGGAAGAACTGAGCAGGACGATCGCGATGACCAACTTCCCGATCATCTCCCAGCCGGCAAACAGTGCCGAAAATTTCAGTCCGAGCGCGAAGACCGCCGGCGGACCCGCCATCGAGGCTACAGCCGTAAGTGAAAGGTACACCCACAGGCGCTCTGGTCGGTCGAGGCTGCTGCAAAGCCTCACCAGCAGTCCCCCGATACCGAGACCGAGCATGGCCAGCGACAGTACGAGAAACGCAAAGGTATAAAAGAACTCTGCGGACAGAACGCGCGTCCAGGACAACTCCTGTGCGATCAATGACAGCGATAGCAGGGAGATAATCAAGAAACGGTGTCGTATCATGGACAGACCCTTCCCGGCGAACAGTGGCTGCGGGGTGTCGATCACCCCGGTCTGTTTCGAATACGAAATTTGCCGAGACCGGGTTGTGAAAAAATGGTCTAACCGGTCGATTTATTGCAGTCGAGTTCTCAGGTCGCTGGGGACTCGCGTACTCAGTCTGCGAGGGACTAGCGGGATGCGCCGAAGACGATGGCAGAGAACTTGTAGATCTCCGCGAACTTGTCCTTCCAGCTGTTTTTACCGAGACCGGCCTTGAGACAGGTCTGCTCCAGAAACTCCGTGACGTCCCAGCCGTGTTCCGTCGCGACCTGCGGCAGTAAAAGCCCGGAGTGCCAGTCGAGCTTGATCATAAGGCCGTCGCGCCCAACCACGATCTGATTGATGTCACGAACGCGCTCCAGCTGCGACAACACCGAAATCTCGAATTCCAGCCGGTCGAATTCGGATTCGGCAACGGGTTCGAAACGGGGATCCTCGAATGCCGCAGCGATTGCCATGTCGGCAATCAGCTTGTACAGCGGCTCGCGACCGCGGATCTGCCCGATACAGCCCCGGAGGCTGCCGTCTGTAGTCAGCGTGACGAATGCCCCCTGTTCGAAATCAAGTCGAGCGTTCGGCAGAGGTGTGTATTCCGTATTTTCAAGGCGGGCTCGAACAGCGTCACGTGCAATCCGCAAAAGCGTCGCACGGTCGTCATCGGTCAGCTCATCCGCTGTGCGCGGTCGCGCCTTCAACATTCCCATCTCGGATTGCACCTGCCTCGGCTTCTCAGCGGTGATGATCGCCGCCGAGAGGTAACCCACAACCTCGTCGAACTGACCGGTGGTCTCTCCCGATGTCGAGTAATCGAGGAAACGGACGGTCCGCCCGCCAAGCCGCCGTGTGGCCTGCATGACCGCAGCCACGGGACCCCCACCGCAGGCTTCGCCTTTACCGGTTTCGAGCGTTTCGATCAACCGGTCAGGATCGTATTTCTCGATTGCCTCCTGCACCGCGCGGTCGAGCCGCCGAGCCTGCTTCTCCGTGTGAAAATGCGATAAATCGGTCGAGGCCACGACGAGGACATTGCGGCCTTTCAGCGCCGATCCCAGCGTCTCCCCCAGAGCCCGGATCGAATCTTCCTCCTGGTCGCCCATCACTATTGCCACGAGCTTGAACTTCCCCAGCGCGATCTGCAGGAAGGGAAGCTGCACCTCGAGTGCATGCTCGCCACGCGTCGTTCCCGAGGCGTGACCCATGCTGGACAGATACACCAGCGGGTTGATGTCGGCTATCTTGCCGGAAAGCTCCTTGTCGATGGATACCACGCCGAGCGGCGTCTCGTAACCGTCGCCCTCGAATACTGAACACCCCTTGAAAAAGACCGTGTGGGACGGGGAGACGACCACAACCGTGTCGAACGATTCCCCCTCGAGCAGCTTGAACGCCTTGGCCGCGACCCGACCGGAATAGGGGTAACCGGCATGCGGTGCAACCAGTCCAACCAGGCTGCCGTCAAGCGCTGCCTTGTCGACCTCGGCATAAAACCCGGCGATCGTCTTGGTCAGTTCGACGGCGTTCGAGGGGTAGAAGGTCCCGGCAACGGCGGGTTTTCGTATTCTGGTTACAGGCGCTTCCATTCCGATTGATTCCTCGTGCTCTCGCGGCTCCAAAGGTAGAGTATTTTGCCTCGCTTGTCAAACGAGTGTAAGGAGCATCTGTTCCCGTATTAATCGGCATAATCCGAAATGGCTGCATGACCTGTCCAGCTGGCAAGGGGGCATGCGGTCTCCACGGGCCGCCCCGCGCAGGAATCTATGCGTTGCTAAGAGCTGACAAACCCGGCGTCATGATGTTGCCGAGGTTGTCTTTGCCCGCCCCGGACTCCCGGACTTGGCGCCGTCCACCATTGCCGCCAGTGCCGAGATGATCCCCGACGCTTCGTACGGCAGGAAGACCTTGTTCGCGTCGCCCTGGGCAAGCTTGGGAAGCATCTCGAGATACTTCAAAGTGACCAGCTTGTCGTCCGGCTGGCCGTCGTGAATGGACTTGAACACGGTCAGGATTGCCTGCCCTTCACCCTCGGCGACCGTCACCTGACGATATTTCTCCGCGTCGGCCTTGAGCCGCACCGCCTCCGCAAATCCTTCGGCTTCGAGAATCTGCGCCTGCCGGGAGCCCTCGGCCTTGGTAATCTGCGCCTGACGAACGGCTTCGGCGTCGAGTATCGCCGCCCGCTTGTCCCGTTCGGCTTTCATCTGCCGCGACATGGCGTCCGTGATGTCCGCCGGAGGATCGATTCGCTGCAGTTCGATCCGGTTGACTTTCACGCCCCACTTGTCGGTGGCCTGATCCATCACGTCGCGAAGCTGCAGGTTGATGCTGTCGCGCGATGCGAGGCAGGCGTCGAGATCAAGTTCCCCGATCACATTGCGAAGGTTCGTCTGGGCCAGCTTGGTCGATGCCATAATGTAATTGGTGATTTCGTACTGCGCCCGGGCGGGATCGGTCACCTGAATGTAAATGATCGCGTCCACCTCGACGTTGACATTATCCCGGGTGATAACCAGCTGCGACGGAACATCGAGCACCACCTCGCGCATATCAACTTTCAGGACAACGTCGACAAACGGCATCACCATGTTGAGACCGGGGTCGAGTATACGCTGGAACCGCCCGAGACGCTCCACGAGCCCGCGCTCATACGGGCGGATTACGCGAATTGCGGATATCGCGAGTATGATCGCCAGGATGATGGCGACAACGATAAATATGATAACTGGATCCATCGTTATTCCTCTTGCAGCACGCTATTCTTTCGGTCGGACGTGGACTTTGACGCCGGAGACGGCGGTGATTACAACCCGGGCATGTTCGGCAATGGGCCTGTCGGCGCGGGCCACCCACACTTCGCCTTCAAACCGCACCTGGCCGTCAGCATCGGGATCGATCGCCTTCACCACCAACGCCTCGCCGCCGATCATGCGGTCAACATTCGACAACTGCGCCGGCTCCTTGGTGATTTTCTTGGCCAGTCGGCGCATCATCGGCAGCAGCACCACCGAGACGATGACGAAGATGCCGAGCTGCCAGTAGTAGCCGGCCGGCGAGCCGAGACTGTAAAGCGCGGCGGCCACCGCACCGGCGAAGAAGCTTATGAAAATCAGCGTGGGGGTGGCCAGTTCGATTATCAGGAAGATGGCGGCAACCGCCAGCCAGATCCAGAACATTGTCGGCATGATCCAACTCCGTGTGAGGGGAAACGACTCACGCAATCCCCCGGACTTTTGTCTTGGTATACCATAAACCCCGTCGTTTATTCAGACGGTGCCGTCGCGTAATGAAAGCCGGTGAAGTCTTGAAATGTCAACAAAAACGGGGCACCGTCATGCGAATTAACCCCCCTTTACCTGCGGGAGGGAAATGAACCGGAAGCTGTACCGGCGGTTCGCCGACGTATACGACGCCATGGGAGCCGACCGTTTCTCCATCGAAATGGCCGAGTATACCGTGAGCCTGACGCATCGGTTCGATATCGCGGTAGAGGACGCACTCGACTTGTGCTGTGGTACGGGCAGCGCGCTCGCGTTTTTCTCGCGCCGCAAGTGGCGCCTGGCCGGCGTGGACCAAAGCCCCGATATGCTGCGATTGGCCCGGAAAAAACTGGCCGGCACCGGGACCCGCCTATATCGCCGCCATCTGCCGACGTTCAGCATACCGCTGCCGAATGACACGCGACGCGGCAGAGGTTTCGATCTGGTCACCTCGTTCTACGATTCGTTGAATTACCTGCTCACGAAGTCAGATTTGAAAACCGCGTTTGTGTCGGTCCATGCTCACCTGAGACCGGGCGGCTGGTTCATTTTCGATATGAATACCCCGAAAGCACTGACCGTGCTCTGGGACGGGCATGTCTACGCCGACGCCCGCGACGATCTGGCGTGGGTATGGAAAAACTCCTACGATGAGCGGACCCAATCCGCTGACTGCGAGGCAACGTTTTTCGTCCGGAAAGGCCGACTGTGGGACCGCTTCACGGAAGTTCATACCGAACGGGCGTATCCGAACAGTATTATCCGGAAGTTGCTGCGCGAAGCCGGGTTTATTGTGCGTGCGATTTATCGATGCCGGACGTTCGAGAAACCAACCAGAGACTGCTACCGGATATGCGTGGTCGCGCGGAAGAAACGGTGAACTTAGAGGTACGTGAACGGCCGCTCGCTCACTTGCGATAGGCAATCGGGAGGGTGGACACAATCGTGCGTGGTACCGATTTGTGTTTTCTCCGCGGGCGGCGAATAGGTTCCGGAGTGCACTCTGTGTGCTCACGACCGTGAGCGCTCAGCTAGCTCGCTCAGGAGAACCCGCTGCCACAGCCACGAGCCCCGCAGCTCGGCGCAGCCGAACCGGATGACCCCATCGAGGACGAAAACACGGACAGTAGCTTCCGGGTCTCCGCCGACTTGCACTGCGGACAGGATACTCTGGTCTCCGAGTTGGGGACCAGTTCCTCAAACTTGTGGCCGCACTCGGCGCACTGATATTCAAACAACGGCATACTCTCGCACTCCTAATCGGACAGGGACGACACGGCCCCGAACAACGCCCCGGCGGTCATCGGAATCCAGGGGTTGCACATGATCATTCAGGTGGAGCCCAGGTAACGGTAGGCCATGGACAACCCGAACCCGAGCGCACCACCCACGATCGTATACAGGGCGGTTCTTTGTATTCTGCTTTTCATCGCCTCTTTCCAGGTCTATCCACGGGCTCCGGGCAGCACGGGTTACAACCTACACAACTTCTTCCATGACCTTCTTCAGGGTCGTCTCGACCTCGGTCGCCAGAGGCTCCAGCCCAATACCCGGCATCATCTGCGCGATCATGGTCGGTCGTGCCAGCGTGATGTATGTCCGGGCTCCGTCGGTATGAACCGTGAAGCGGCACGGCATGAACATGGCCACATCGACATCCTTCTGCAGTGCCTGGTGTGCAAACACCGCGTTGCAGACTTCGATAATCTTCAGCGGCCCGCGGGTGAGCCCCTTCTCGGCAAGGGTCTTCTGTACATCGTGTACCGCCAGCACCCGGAACTTATGTTCGGCCACCTTGTCTTCGAGCGTCGCCACAACATCAGCGAACGGCTTGACCGTGCCCAGCGAGTACGCCAGTTCAGTTTCTCTATCGGCCATGGCTATACCTGTGTTTACTCCTCTCCGATTAGATTAGAGCGTCACCGATTTGATTCAGCCTTATTCCGGATCGATCTCGAATCTCGTGATGACAGTGGTTTCTCGCGCTACGGTCTGACTCACCACGCAATACTTGCTCTCGGATAACTCGATCGCTTTGGCCAGCTTATCTTCGCTGAGATTCCTGCCGCGGGCGCGATACGTTATCTCTATTGTATGAAACGGCTTGGGATACTCGTCGTTCTGGTAGCCGTTGACTTCGATTTCCATTGACGTCAGTTCCTGCCGTTGTTTTTTGAGGATTCGCACGACATCGACTCCCGTGCAGGCCGCCATTCCAAAGAGCAGCAATTCCGTGGCCCGAAACCCGGACTCGTCTCCGCCCGCCGATTTGGCTACATCGGTGCGGAGCGTATGCCCGAACGAACCGGTTCCTTCAAACGCCACCCCCCCCTTCCAAACCATCTTCACCGTAACCATATCCCATCCCTGCCGTCAGTCGGCTGTCTCCCCGTGTCCAGTACTGGCCTTATAACCGCCCCATATGCTCGCGGAGTTCCTCCGTCGTGCCTGCTGGCAGATCACAGACCGAATTCCTGCAAACATACACCTTGCAGTCGCCGTTTGCAACCGATCGGCCGGCGAAAAGCGGAAGCTCAGCAGACCCATCGGCAGAGATTGCAACAACCCGGTTGGGCAAATACCGGCGATAGAGTTCCCCGAGCATCGCGCCACGCTGTGGCCCCTCACCGATCACTACCAATTCGATCCTGTCGCCGAGCCACATGTCGACTGCCGCCAGCGCCGATGCCATCGCATTGGGAATCCGCGCAATTGTTCCGGAAACCGCCCGAATCGCCGCATCGGCCTTCTGGCCAAACAATTCGACTCCGGTAAGCCGGTGAAGACGAAGCAGATTCATCATCATAACGGAGCCCGGGGCTGGAAGCGCGCCGTCGTGCTCGTCGCGCGGCCGCATGATAAGATCTGATTGTCCGTCGGGGCGAAGGCAGAACCGGTCCGACGCGTCCAGAAACAGGCGAATTGCCCGTTCCGCCAGTGTGCCCGCAAACGTTAGCCATCCGGCATTCTCACGGCTCGGGTCGGACTCGTACAGGTCCAGCAGACCCCGAACGTAGTAGGAGTAGTCCTCCAGGAATTCGCCGTCGCTGTATTTCCCATCCCGCCAGGAGTGGATGAGCGCGCCGTTCCGGAACAGCTCGTCCCGCACGAACGACGCGTTGGCCCGGCCGGCGTCCAGATAGCGGTCCATCCCACTGACCTGATATCCCCGGCACAGCGAGGAAAGGGCGAGCCCGTTCCACGACGTCAAAACCTTGTCGTCGGTAAGTGGTCGCACGCGCCGGGACCGGGCTTCGAAGAGAATGTTGCGGCACTCAGCCAGAAACATGTCGAAGTCTGGTCGCGGACTCTCCTGCCGTATCCGGTCAGAGGTCGTGTCGATATTCAGGATACTGTGTCCTTCGAAGTTTCCGCGCTCAGTTACGTTGTAGAAGGCGCAGAAATCCGCGGATTTTTCCCCAAGCAGCGCGTCGATTTCGGCTTTGGTCCAGACGTAAAACCTGCCCTCCACGCCCTCGCTGTCCGCATCGAGCGCCGAATAGAATCCGCCGCCCGGATCAGTCAACTCCCGCAAAATGAAGTCGAGAGTGCCTCGAATGATCTCAAGGTAAGACGGGTTACCCGTTATCTGGTAGGCCTCCACGTACGTGGCGACCAGCAGGCCGTTATCGTAGAGCATCTTCTCGAAATGCGGCACCAGCCACCGTTGGTCCACCGAGTAGCGCGAAAACCCGCCGCCGATCTGGTCATAAATGCCGCCCCGGGCCATCCCCATCAATGCCTTCTCCGCGGCCTGAAGGAACCGAAGGTCTCCGCTGGACCGGTAGTAACGCAGAAAGAGCGATAATTCGGTTGCGTGCGGAAACTTGGGAGCGCCTCCGATACCGCCATGGATCGGATCGGTCTGGCCAAGCAACCCTTCGGCGCCGCGACCGATTATCTCTCGGCTCAGGCCGCCGGGCGGGGCGCTCACCGCCAGAGCGGTGGAGATTTTCGAGAAAATATCCTCTGACGATTCCACGATATCGCGTCTCGATTCATACCAGGCCTTCGCAATCTCAGAAATCACACGAAGAAATCCCGGTCGTCCCATACCGTCCTGCGGCGGAAAGTATGTGCCGGCGAAAAATGGCTTAAGATCGGGCGTCAGAAAAACCGACATCGGCCAGCCCCCGCTTCCCGTAAGCGCCTGCGTAAAGGACATATAAATGTGGTCCAGATCGGGACGCTGTTCACGATCGACTTTTATCGACACAAAATGCTCGTTAAGAACTTCGGCCATCTGCGGATCCTCAAAGGACTCCCTTTCCATCACGTGACACCAGTGGCAGGCCGCATAGCCGATTGAGAGGAAAATCGGCTTCGTTTCCTGTCGTGCCTTCGTGAGAGCCTCTTCCCCCCACGGAAACCAGTTGACCGGATTGTGCGCGTGGGAGAGCAAATACGGCGAGTTCTCACCGATTAAGTGATTGGTAAACGGATGGTTACCGGACAAACTGGCTGACATAAGATGGTCCTTCCACTCTCTCACTGAATGGTGCTGCACGTGTCACTAAGACGGCCATGCCCATGACCGAATCAGGCCCGGGTTTCTCCGGCCGTCAAGGCCGCTGTGTCATCGGCTTCAAAACCGCGCTTTGGTACTCAACACTCACACGGTTACGTTGTTCGCCTGATCGTGAATCGAAAAGTACACAAAAAAGTGGAAGGAAAAATGGGCTCTCGTGTATATATTTTATAGTCGGATCCCGAACAACGCTTCAGACGCGGAGGGAAATCCATGTCAAATGCCATTCGTATTCTTTTGTGCCTGTCGGCGGCCCTCGCCACGATACTGGCCTGTTCATCGCAATCACCCACATCGATTGACACCCTCCCCGGCAGCGATCAGCTCACACCACATGACGGCCCTGATATCTCCGATCCCGATCCAAATGACAACCCAAATGATGATCCCGGCACCCATGGTACCGCCGGACTGACCTGGCACTTCGTGATTGACCCCGCGGCCAGCGGGTTCTATCTCGGACGCGACATTCTACCGACCGACGACTACGGTTGTATGGTCCTTGGGGCGCACCATGCGGGAGATGAACGGACACAAGATATCGTGTTGTACAGGTTTGACTCTGAGGGTCGCGTGCTCTGGACGCAGACATACGCCGGCCCCGGCGGGATAGGCGATTATCCCTACTCGTTGATTGAGACTGGCGACGGCAACTTCGCCTTTGCCGCGCTTATGTCCACCGGAAGCTTCGATATCTGCATCAACAAGGTCGATCCCAATGGGACTCTGCTCTGGCGAGCCCCGCTCGGGTGGTTTTTCATGAACTCCAATGCCGCACTTGCCGAGGCGCACGACGGGGGGTTCGTGGCAATCGGACGGTACCCGTCCACACAAGCCGATGGACGGATGGTGAAAGCGGACGCCTCCGGCAACGTCTCCTGGGCGCGCTCAGCCGTGGAAACCGGTCAGCAGGACTTCCGCGGTGTGGTTCGCTCGACCGATGGAGGGTATGTGCTGGCCAAGGTTTCGAACCTCGGTGATGCCAACGCCACCGATATGAAGATGCTCATGACCAATGCCGATGGCGACCTGCTCTGGGAACGGGACTTCGGCAAACCGGGAATGGATGTAGCCATGTCGGTCGTCCGCAACGGAGAGACCTACGTCATGGGCGGATGGACTCCCGGGAGCGGGGGTAGCGATGTCTGTCTCATCGCCGTGGACGGAAGCGGCAACAAGCTCTGGGAGGTGACCGACAATTCGGCGCTGCGGACCAGTTGCCTCGATATCGCCGTCGCCGCCAACGGTGACCTGTTGGTGGTCGGCTCCGAAAATCCGAATACGTGCGGTTTATTCGGCAAGATCATGGTGGCGCGATTTACGTCAACCGGCGCTATGCTCTGGCAGAAAACGTACACGCAGGGCGAGATCGGTTATTATCCGGCCATCGCCGAAGCGGCCGATGGTGGTATCCTGGTCGTATTCGATGCCGGACCGCAGATGCACGTCATGAAGCTCGGACCAAACGGACAACAATGAGCACAAGAGGTTCTGTCCGGCTCATATCTCGGTGTGTTGCTCTGCGTCGCCGCACTGCCATTGAAAGCTCTTGTTGGTTGCAGTCCGACGGCGATTTCGTCCGAGTGCTGAAAGTACGTATTGGCGCCCGATCCTGAACCAAGCGCCCTCCCGCCGCTCGTGTTCAAGCGCGCTCCGTGACGCCGGCGAACCGCCTCTGTATTGTATTGCCCGGCAAGCGCATAGCGAAATCTCAGTTTGATCTCAGATACTGCTCCCGTGCTTCCGATAATGTCGGGTAGATGGCTACCCGTACGAAATACCTGCCCGCCTCCCGGCGCTCCGGCTCCGCGCGTTCCTCGGCTTCCGCTCCGCAAACAGGAGTTCGTCGCTTCAAACGCGCCGTGATGGGGTATGTCTGGTTCATGCTCGCCACAGTAGGCGGCACTGTTTATCTGCAGTCCTCGCTGATCCTGTATCATGCCGCCGACATCTTCGTGCACTGGGGGACTATCCTGCTCGTTATTCCGCTCGCCGTCGGATACGTCATGCGGCTGGCTAAAGTCCCGTATGTCGGGTGGGTGCTGCTGATAGGCGCGATGTCCGCCGCCACCGTTGTGTACCCGTGGTATTTCGACTATTGGGCCGAACCGCCCCCGCTCTGGACTGCGATCGTCTTCACGACCATCACCGCCGGGGTCGCATCGATACCGCTTCTTCCGTACAAGCGGCTGGCCGAGGCGATCTGGCATTATCTGACGTACCGCAAGAGCGCGAAACGACGGACCAGCTCGTCGTCCGGTCGCGAACCGGTCTTCGGATCAGCCAAATACTCCGCGACTGTCGACACCCTTCAGCTGGTGATAGCGATCGCCTCGCTGCTGATCAGCCTGATCAGTATCGGCGTTCTCTCCATGCCGTAAGGGATATCCGGCGGTCGGCAGTGCCGTCAAATCGCAAAAACACCCCCGCCTCCGGGCGGGACATCTCGGGATAAACAAAAAACGCCGGAGGCTTACACCACCTCCGGCGTTGTCACGAAACTCGCCGTGCCGCGATTTACACAGACTATTTGCGCTTGGTGTAGGTGGCGGTCATGCCGGTGAACCAGGTCTTGCCGCCGTCAACCGAGCTTTCCATTGTCCAGTCGAACGAGGTATCCGTGAAGTTGTAGGAGGTGTTTTTCGTCAACATCTCCTGCCCCTGCCATATGTCGGTGCCGGTCATGATGCGCACGCCGTTTTCCTCGGTGCCGGTCATCATGCTCAGGCGGCACGACATGTTGTCGACCCAGACTTCCTGCCACTGCTTCGTTTCACGGTCATAGGTGGAGATGCTGAACCCTTTGAACGGCATACCCATCATCTCCATCTCGTAGTCCATGCGGATGGCGCCGCCGTCCAGAAAGTACGAGAAGGTGACCACTGCCGGCGCCTCCATCCATTCCACCTGCGCCGTGTCCATCTTCATCTTCGTGGCAACATCCCACGTGCCGATGATCTTGGCGGCATTTTTGATTTCCTCGGGCGGACCCATCGGGGGCATCCCACCCTCGCCCTGCGCCGGAACATCATCGGCAACCGCGACAATCGCACACACCGCGACTAGCGCCATCATCAGTACCATGACAGACCAACGTGCTTTCATGACGGACTCCCTGTGTGAAGGTGTTGATGGAATATTTTCGGTATTGCTTTGACTGAATGAGACTACTGCTTCGCCAGTGACAATAGGGGCCGATTGTGGTCCTGTCAAGTCCGATTTAGTCCGTCGGGCAACATGTGATATCACATTATCAGCGGACCGGCGCCGAACGCCGAATCGGTATCAACCCGCTGTCAAGAACGCAAAAAACCGTCGTACGATCATGCCTGCGTGTGACTTACAAGGAAATGGCTTTGTTTTGTCATTTTTAGGGGGTCCTCATTTTTCTTTTCTTTTCCATCGACGGATAGTACGGCGCCGTTGGATACTCCGATGGCGTATGGTGCGTTGATGTTGGCTGTGCCACTCATGATATTCTCCCTATTTCTCAGTCTGCGCGGGGCTGTTCGTAAAAGGGGGAGCTTCCACTTTTACCTCGGTGTTTGTTGTGAAAGTGTGGTGTCGGCGTGGTCGTCGTGAGCCGGGTAACGTGGGGCGCGGGTACGGGCGCTCTGCATAATACGGCCTGGGTCGCCCATCTTGCTATGGGTTCTCTTATTCGACCCTCGTCCTCTCCGTCGCGATGCACGTGTTTCCTCGAATCAATCCCCCTGCACTTTCGCTACACCATCGATGGAAATAACTTCGCTTCCCCCTATGTAGAGGTACTGCGGCGCAACATGGCGGCCGCGCCACCAAAAGAGGAAAACAAAAAAATGGGGGCCCCCTAAAAATGACAAAACGAACCTATTTCGCCGCAAGGTCCACGCGATCAAGCTTGTACAATGATTTTTTTGTTTTCGCGCGCGTGCGGGTTCGTGTCGCCCACCCGCCGTGGTGGGATCGAAGATCAAGTGGCGGTTTCCAAGACAGAACCGCCCTACGGGAAAGTGTGCGTGGTGCACGGGGACGTACACCACGCACAGGAAACGGCACGCACGAGATACATCACGCACAACCGCACGCACAGGATACAGCACGCACGAGATACACCAAGCACAGCCGCACGCACAGGAAACAGCAGGCACGAGATACATCACGCACAACGCCACGCACAGGAAACAGCACGCATGAGATACAGCAGGCACAGGAGCTGACCGCTGGCATTGCGCAGGATGTCAGTCGCGGTAAAGGTCGCGTATTTTTCTGGCGATCTTTTTCCACCTCGCTTTCTCGGCCAGCGCGGCCGAAATGTCCTGCCGCCGCATCTGAAACTGAATTTCGCGTTGCAGCTTGCGCCAGCTCTCGAACCGGTCGGGCGACAGCTCGCCGTTTTCAAGCGCGGCCTGCACGGCACAACCGGGTTCGGTGGAGTGACGACAATCACGAAACCGGCATCGGGCGGCAAATTCCTCGATGTCGCCAAAGGTCGCCTCGACCCCGGAGCCGTCGCTCCACAACTGCAACCCGCGCATGCCGGGCGTGTCGATCAATATGCCGCCGTCCGGCAGGAGGACAAGTTCGCGGGACGTAGTGGTGTGCCGGCCCTTGCCGTCGACCGCCCGCGTGTCGGTTGTCTTCAGGCGCTCTTCGCCCAGCAGGCTGTTGATCAGGGTCGACTTTCCGACACCCGACGAGCCCAGAAACGCCACCGTCTTTCCAACCGAGCAGTAAGGCCGGAGTTGCTCGAGCCCATCGCGATGCGCGGCGCTGACCGCGTGAATATCGACACCGACGGCCACTGCGCGGGTTTGACCGACTGCGGCGTCGATATCATCGCACAGATCGCTTTTGTTGAGCACGATCACCGGCGTCGCGCCGCTTTCCCACGCCAGCAGCACGAATCGCTCGATTCGGCGCGGACTGAAATTGCTGTCCAGTCCGGACACGAGGAAAACGGTATCAATGTTGGCGGCCAGCACCTGTGCCCGTGCCGGACCCTTCCGTGTGTCAGGAACACTTCGCCGGAAGGCGCTTCGCCGGGGAAGCACGGCCACGATCGTGGCGCTGAGCTCGGACAGCCGCGGCTCGATCGCCACCCAGTCGCCGACCGCCGGGAGATCCTCGTCATCGGCACTCTGGTGACGCATCTTTCCCGTAATGTGTCCAGTGAGCTCGCCGTGTTCGCACAACAACAGGTAGCGTTGTTTGTCCTGCCGTGCAACCCGCGCGGGCAGGGCGGAACTAAGGCCGGTGGACTCAAAGGAAGACTGGAATTCCTCAGTCCACCCCAGTATATGCAAATCCATGGTTATCTATCCCATTCAGTGGTGTTATTGCGGCGACGTCCGGTTTCCCGATTCAGATGGATACCGAGGATCGGATATCGCCCGATTGTTTTCTCAGGGTTATTGAGATGCTCCGGCGCAACGTCGGGCCGAGAATGACGCACAAAAAAAGTCTGCCGAGACGGCAGACCGCGAAGAGGAACTAATCGTCAATGACAATCAGTCGATCGGCCGGGACGGGCGAACGTCGAGAGCATCTCTTTCACGAGCGGCTTGCATGTACGTTCCTCCTTTCCCGGCAAAAAAGTCAGTGTGATTACAATCACTGGAAATATCGGCAGGAACGCGGTTTTTGTCAACAAAATCTCTCGTAACTCAGGGCAGGAGGCGGAAGGCGTTGAGGTGACGAAGAGGCTCCGCTTGTCAGCGCTCTAAACGACACCTGATGACGGTTTGCCGAGTGATGCAATTGATGCGCCGGCGGTTCGAATATTGGTCGGGCATTGGTTTTTGCTGACGACAGAAGCGGGCAGCGCGTATAATACAGAAGCGGCAGAAGCGATATGAACCACTGCTACTCAGGGAGGAGGGACCATGTCCGCCATGCACAATCAGTCCGATCGGCCGTCGGTTGTTCTACGACTCATCTTCGAAACCACCGGGGCTTTGCTGCTGCGGGATGTTACAGCTGCGCTCTACGGCGTGGAATTGCTGTATGATTTCGTGGCGCTTGCGATCGGCGACCATCACCCCGACTTTGTATTCGACGACCGCTTCTTTAAACGATCGGGGCGCCCGCTTGAAGACTCTGAGCTATTACGGGTCCGCAGTATAGTCACCGAGCCCGCGCCGGCGGTCGAACTCGATGCGGCGGCGTTGCCGACACTGGCCACCGCGCTGGTGATACGGCAACACGTGCGTTTCTGGGACGTGGACCGAGCGCGGCTCGGCCAGCTCGTTGAGGCGATGAGACGGAATGTCGACCGGCTGGACTACGCGGACACAGAGTTGATCGCGCGGGTCGAGCGCGCCGGATCCACCGAGACCGGATCGAAGGTCTTTCGGGGGATCCTTAGCGGCATGGAGTCGTTATCGCGCCGTATTGCGTTGCGCTCGGTTGACATCCACTGGTAAGGCGGCCGTATTTGCCGGTCGTTTACTTGATAGCGGCAAAGGCCCCGCGCAGGTCGATCAGCAAATCATCAACCGCCTCGATTCCCACCGAGAGGCGAATCAGGTTGTCGGTCACGCCGTGTTGTTCGCGCACTTCTTTCGGGATGGACGCGTGGGTCATGGAGGCCGGGTGGTTGATCAGTGACTCGACCCCGCCCAGCGATTCCGCCAGCACGAAGATCCTGGTGGACATGGCGAACTTTTTCACGCGCTCGAAGTCGGCGTTTTTGATCGTGAACGATACCATACCGCCCGGCAACTTCATGCCGTTGGGAATCGGCTGTCCATCGATACCGGGGTAATACACCCGCTCGACCATCGGCTCGCCTTCGAGGTACTCGACGATTTTCATCGAATTGACCGAGTGCCGTTCCATGCGGACGTGCAAGGTTTTCAGTCCGCGAAGCATCAGCCACGATTCGAACGGATTGAGCTGCGCGCCGACCGCGTACTGCTGGAAGTAGAGTTTTTCGGCGAGATCGCTGTCTTTCACGACCAGCACGCCGGCGATGAGATCGCAGTGGCCGCCGAGGTACTTGGACGCGGAGTGGTGGGCGATATCGGCGCCGAGATCGAGCGGCTTCTGGATATACGGGGTTGCAAACGTATTATCGACCGCGGTCCGAATACCGTGCCGCCCGGCGATCGCGGACACGCGCTCGATATCGATGAGATTCATCAGCGGATTGGTCGGCGACTCCAGCCAGAACAACCTGGTTTTATCGGTGATGGCCTTTTCGAAATCGGCCGGGTCGCGACCGTCCACATACGAAAAATCGATCTGGAAATTGCGCAATACGCGTTCGAACTGCCGCCGCGTGCCGCCGTAGAGGTCGGTGAGGGTGACGACGTGGTCGCCCGGACGCAGCAGACCGAACACGGCATTCATCGCGGCCAGTCCCGACGAAAAGGCGAAGGCGCGGGTGCCGTTCTCCAGCGATGCCAGCGTCTCCTCCAGCGCCCGACGAGTGGGGTTGGCCCAACGCGAGTAGACGTACCCGGACTCATCGCCGGGATACTCCACCCGGTAGGTGGAACTGGGGTAGATGGCGGTGGTCACTGACCGCGTGCCGTCCTCGGGAACCTGGCCGAGGTGAATGGCACGTGTTTCAAACTGCTTTTTTTTCAGGTAATCGCGCATGGAGTGTCCTATCAGGTTTATGTCCGCAGCCACGTGAAACGGCTGTCAGGCGAACCGGCCCGGCCGCAATGGAGTGGAAAGCATGTGCGATGGGCTAGTCCAAAAATCCCTTTTCCCGCATCCAGTCGTCGTTGTACATCTTGCTGATATATTTCGCGCCCGCGTCGGGCAGAATAACGACCATGGTTTTGCCGCTGTCGAGTTTTTTGGCGTGTTCCAGGGCCGCCCAGACGGCAGCGCCGGCGGATCCGCCGGCCAGAATCCCTTCGCGGCGAGCCAGCTCCCGTCCGAAGACAAACGAGATCTTGTCGTTGGCCTGATACATCTCGTCAATGACCGAGAAATCCAGGGCCTCGCAGAGCATGTCGTCGCCGATACCTTCGACGAGGTACGGGTGGGCTTCGGGCATACGCCGGGTTTTGAAATAGTCGTAGTAAACGGACCCCTCGACGTCGACAGCGACGACTTCACAAGCCGGATTCTGCTCTTTGAGGAATTTCGCGGTGCCGGACATCGTTCCTCCGGTACCGACACCGGCGACGAAGCAGTCGATCCGGCCAGCGGTTTGCCGCCAGATCTCCGGGCCGGTCGTCATGTAATGGGCTTTGATATTGTCCAGATTGTGGTACTGGTTGAGCATGAAGACATCGGGGCGGCTTTGGGCGATCCGCTTGGCGGTTTCGTAGTAGGAATTGGGATCGTCCGGCGGGACCGCAGTCGGGCAGACATGCACTTCGGCTCCAAAGGCCTTGAGGGCATCGACTTTTTCTTTGGACATTTTGTCGGGGATGGTCAGGACGGCCTTGTAATCATGGGCCGCCGCAAACATGGCCACGGCAGCACCGGTGTTGCCGGAGGTGGCCTCAATGATGGTTCCGCCCGGTTTGAGGGTGCCGGACTTGACGGCCTCATTGAGGATGTAGATAGCCATTCGGTCCTTGACCGACCCGGTTGGGTTAAGATATTCGGGTTTAACGAGAACGGTCGCGCGTATTCCCCGGTCGGCCGTCATTTTCCGGATCCGGACGAGGGGGGTTTCGCCAACGGTTTGGGTGATGTCGTCGACATAGAACTTTTTGGTCATTTTTGGTGTTACCCCGCATGTGACAGAGTGTGAGAAATAACAGCAACGCCAGTATTTTTGTTTTGCTTTTCAGCTTCGAAATTCGTTTTCATGTCAGGCTTGATCGGGAGCCGACCCGATCTGTCAGGTGGCCGGTCCGGCTGCGCCGGTCCGGCTGGGTTAACCTTGTGATGAGGTAATGCGTTATGAAATGCGCATTCTGTGAAGAGACCATATCCGGCAAGCCGGTCAAGCAGGGCGGTCAATATTTCTGCTCGCTTGAGTGTGCCAACATGGCGGCCGGTAACGGGTTCGACGACGAAGAGTATTTCGACGAAGACCCGGTTGACCTCGCTGATGACGATGACGATCGTTGACAGCTTCTCGTCCGTCGTGCGACATCCTCCGGCCGGCTCCTAATCCCGTGATATTCTGACCACCGTATACTTCAGCAGGCCAGCCGGTACCTGAATTTCCGCGGTCTCTCCCACCGCTTTACCGAGCAAGCCCTGCCCGATGGGTGATTTCACCGAGATGATATCGTTATCGATATCCACCTCATCGGGCGGGGCGATTGTATATTCTATTTCCTCGCCGTCCCGCTCGTCACGCACGACCACTTTGGCATACAGGTAGACCTTGTCGGAGGGGATCTGGTCGGTGTCGATCGAATGTGCCCGGGAGAGTTTGTCCTCGAGCTCGGCGATCCGCCGTTCCAGGTGCGCCTGCCGTTCTTTGGCGGCGTGATACTCGGCATTTTCGGAGAGATCGCCGTGTTCGCGGGCGCGTTTTATTTCGGCCACGATTTCCGGGCGATCCTCGAATTTCAGTTTTTTGAGCTCCTGTTCCAGTTTGCGGAGCCCGTCTTTGGACATGTAGATCCGTTCTGTCATAGTGGGTCTAATATAACGATCTACGCCCTGATTGCAACCGGTATCGGCCCGATCCTGGTTTCCGGCGTGGGGGCCGTGCACGTCCGGTAGACAATTCCGGTGTGTGCCGGTAGGATATACGTTCAGTGCAGGTTGACAATGGTCGACAAGAAGGCAGAGATGCGGATGCGGGCAAAGGGCTGTGTGGTGTGATCGCCGTCGATGTGACGGTGGTTTCGGATGAAGCGCACCCCCCCATCGAGATCGACAAACAAGCGACGGTCGACAAAGCCATGCAGGCCCACCGACAGGGCCGCCGTGCGTTCCACTATCCCGGTCGGAAACGGTTCGCTGTAGTCACCGTCGACATCGAACCACGGCGCCGTCCATTCGGCGGTGACCCGGCCTTGTCCCTGGCGCAGCAACGAACCGTTGCCGCGGACGGTGAGGTTCTCGTTCAGCCAGCGAATAACCGAGACGGTGAGTTCATCGTAGTCGTTTCCCCGCGCGGCGCCAAGGGGCCGGTCGTCGAGTGTGTACCGGTTGCGTGAGAGGATCTGGTTGAAGGTCCAGTTGGTCACGCGCGTATACTCGCACCTCAGGTCGGTGGCGGAGACCAGATCGGCCGCGTAGGCGCCGAGGACGATACCGTATTGGTCGGTTTCCTGATCACCCTGTTGTTTCTTTTCGATTTGAAAGTCATCGACAAACAGCTGGCCGTACAGCTTCAGTCCGAGCATGGGCTTCACGGTGAAGTCGAATCCGAGGGCGGTGTTGTCGTCGGCTCCTTCATTCAACTGCGAGCCGTGGAAGAAGATCAGCGGGTTGAGGTAAAACAGTTCGATTTGCCGGCCGGGGCCGCCAAAAATGACAGTTTCAAACGCCCCGATGCGAACGGCGTTCGACACATGCACGTCCAGCCGGTGTCCCGCGAAGTAGCGGTTTTCGAATTCGGCCACGCCGTCCCGCAGGGGTGAAAGACCATCCAGCCGCGCGAGCCTGTAGCTGAGGGTCAACGGTCCCCAGCGGTAGCGCCAGCCGATACCATCGAGACGGCTGTTTTCGGCCAGCACCAGCGAATTCCGGATTCCCCAGAAGGAAGCGAACCGTCCTGCAGTGGCCTGGAACGGACCGGCATCGAGATGCACGAAGGCGTCTTCGACGTCGCCGGCAAAACCGCGCCACACTTTGCCGTGGTAGGCAGGGTCTTCGGCCAGCGCCTCATCGAGCGAAAACGACCCGAACACAAACAGCCGGCGGTTCGGTTGTCCTGCCAATCCGGCGCGGAGAAACTCAAAACCGGTACCTGGTTCTTTTCGCGCAAATCCGTAGTTGCCGCCGGCCAGCGTGAACAAACTGAGCCGATCGTCGGACATGTCGGCGAACCCGTCAAACGGCCCGGAGAGGAGGAATCCGCTGTCGAGCGCGTGGGGTCCCAGTTGCCAGTCGAATCGGGAGTCGCTCAGCGCTTCGACGCGTTCCCATCGGTCGTAGACGACGCCGTACTCCGGCTGGCCGACGGGAAGGACGCCGGCGAAGATCGACGGGTGCGTGAGGGCGATTACGAGTATCGAGCGGGTGATCGTGTTTAACCGGAATGAGGACATGGCGTCACCGTCTACATGCCGGACCCTTTGAGGACGGCCGGAATCGTTTTCACGAGGATGCGCAGGTCATTAGAAAGCGACCATGTGTCGATGTAGCGAAGGTCGAGTTTCATCCACTCTTCGAAATCTATCTCATTCCGCCCGTTCACCTGCCACAGGCAGGTGAGTCCGGGTTTGACCGAGAGCTTTCGTCGCTGCCAGCCGTCGAATCCGACCACTTCGCGCGGGAGCGGCGGGCGAGGTCCAACAAGCGACATGTCTCCCATCAGGACGTTGAAGAATTGCGGGAGTTCGTCCAGCGAGTACTTGCGGAGAATTGCTCCGACTCGGGTGATGCGCGGGTCTCTTCGAATTTTAAATACGGGTCCGGACATTTCATTACGTTCCTGCAGGCGGTGTTTGATCCGTTCGGCATCCTCGCACATCGTGCGAAACTTATAGAGCTGGAACGGCCTGCCGTTGAGGCCGGCTCGCACCTGCTTGAACAGGATCGGTCCGGGGCTTTCCCACTTGATCAGGGCGGCGCACGTGAGCATGATCGGGGCGGAGACAATAATGCCCACTACCGCTCCCAGTTTGTCAATGACGCTTTTGGCCAGCAGTGCGACCCGGCTCTCGGGTGTGGCGCGAAGGATAAGGGCCGAGCGCCCCACGATTTCACCGGCGTTATACTGCCCGATGGTCGCGGTGTAAATGTCCGGAAGAATGCACACCGGGATGCCCATCTGTTCGGACTCGGCGATCAGGGGTCGGGTTGCAGCCAGTTGATCCGGTTCGACCGCCAGCACCACCGCGTCGACCTGCCCCCCGCCGACTTTGACTCGAAGCTGATCGGGAGTGCCGACCAGCGGGATATCACGGTAGCTCCAGAGCCGGTCGTGGGAATGATCGAGAAAGCCCAGTATCGTGAAGCTTTTGTCGAGCGAGTCGAGGAGAATATCGGCCGCCTGGCGGGCGCGTGGTCCGGTGCCAATGACAAACACCCGTGTGGCGGCCCCGACCGGCTGCGCGCCAGGCCGCTCGTGTGCGATCAATCTGGTCCCGAGGTACCATCGCGCCACCTGAACGCAGGCGTTCAACAGCAGCAACCCGCCGGTCATGATCGGCGGAATCGGCGGCTGGAGGCAGTACACCGCAGCAAGCGTCCCGACGGACGCTTTGATTTCGAACCGGAGTACCGACCACAATGAATGGGAGAGTCCGACTTGTCCGAGCAGACGCCGTGCGCCGGTGAGTCGTCCGATGGTCCAGCGAACCGCGGCGAATCCAAGCGGTCCAAAAAACAACCACGCCGGGTTATCGGTGACTGACGACAGCACGGTCACCGCCAGCAGAGCAGCCAGCGCCATATCCATCACATCGCCGCTCAGCGCGCGGACGAGCTGGGGACTCAGCAGCAGTCGGGGGGTACGCTCGCGCCGCCGGCGGGCCCGCGAGGCCACCAGCGTACGGGAGTCTAATGAGCCGGTCCGTTCGCAGCGGTGGATGCGGCGAGCAGGCAATCGACGTATCGGTTCTCGGGCGCGCACCGAATCGGGCGTCTGCATCCGAGGCTGATTGTCCGTCGTTGTGGAAACGCTCATGTCTGTTTCTCCACTTCGGTCATCTGTCTGACAATCCCTGTCCGGCTAGACCGCTTTTTCAAAGTTCCGCGTTCCATCATCACCGCTGGAAAACGGTTTCGTCTTCCCGAACGCGCGGCGCGGCGGTGGATCGCTCGACGACACGCTCGGAATCGAACGCCTCGGCATGTCGTTCCTGTTTTCCCGTGCGCAGCCGCATGAGTCGTTTGTCGATCGTATCGATGCGATAGTAGTCGAGCGGCATGCGGCGAATGGCGTTGAGCAGGGAGTCGTTGTTCAGCGGTGACTGGATGGTATACCGTACGTAGTTTTTGAGTTCCGGGTACCCGTCGAGATTGCGCATGTCGATTTTCGCACGGGCGAGCGCGTTGCCGAACCGGGTGGGATCGGCGACCCGCAGCAGCAGGAAGTCTGCCGGAGAGATGCGGCTCTGGACGCCGATGGCGTTGAGTTCGCCGGACAGGCGAAGGGCTTCATCGTTGACCATTTTGACGCGGAGCGCCCGCGCTTCGCTGTTTTCAATCGTCGTAGACAAGATTCGGTACAGCGTGACGGTGAAGGTCTGTGCGCGACGGAAGTCATCGAGTCGTCTTACGAGCGCCGGCGACGCCATGATGTAGCCGGATTGGGACGAGGCGATACCAAAGGCGGCTGTAAACGAGCGCACAATCGCGATGTTGTCGTGCGACGCCAGTAAGGATGCAGCGCTGATGTTGAAGAAGTCGAAATAGTACTCGTCGATCACCAGCAGACCGCGCGGTACGGCACGGGCGAGGAATTCCAGATCGGCGCGGCCGAAATTCGAGCCGGTCACACGGTTGGGATTGGCCACATAGACGGTTTCCCGGCCGGTCGCGCACAGCGACGCCAGACCATCGGGATCGGCCGCAAAGGGAGAGATTCCGAGATGTTCCTGGACGGTCATGCCGGCGCGATCGGTTGCGAGCGCGATGCCGGGATCGGCGTGGCCCGCCACCAGTACCCCGGCCGCACTATGGTGAGACAGGCGGAACAGGGCAGTAAATGCATCGGACATTTCGGCGAAGGGAATGATGCTTTCGGGTGAGGTCACGGTTGAACGCGTAATCGCGGTGACGAGCGACTGGATGCGCTCGTCGCTGATGGTGCTGACGACACTCATGACGAAATCCTTTCGGTTGATTCGACATCCCGGCGGGAAGCAGGCAGGCGGTGTGCGGATAGCTCGCAGCGGGCGGCAGTGAGTGCCCGGCCGATGGGGTGTTGGTACCGATCCATGGTAACCTCCGCGTGTGACTTCCCGGTCGACTTAACGGTTCTTCCTACGTGTTCGCATTGCAAGCCCGGTGCCGATCTGTTTGATTTCTGAACACGGGAGCTAATCGATTGATAATGATGTGGTTGTGTGTGAATCGGGCCGGCCCCGGGGAGGGGGCGATGCGGACGGATCGGGGCTTTCTTTCCTCACACGCGGACAAAATGTTCCCAAAGAAAAACCGCCGGGGCGGCTTGCATGCCGCCCCGGCGGCCAGGAAGGTGAGAAAAGAAGAACGCTGCGATTAGAGTCTTTCTATCAGCAGAACGGTCGTCAAGACGCCGGTAGTTGCCGTAATGGCGGTCGTCAGCGTCTTGAGCCAATTAGAGTCTCTTTCAATTTTGCTGGGGACAACGATGACGTCACCCTGATTGACGGTTTTTCCGAGAATGCCGCCACCGGCGTATACTTCGCCGCTTGCCCGGATCAGGCGGGTATTGCCCTTGTCCGACTGGGGCGTAAAATTGCCGGCTCGTTCGACGTAGTCTTTTACCTTCATTTGCGGTGCGTACTTGATCGTTCCGTTGGCGCCGACCGCCCCCATGACGGAGATGCCGGACGGCACAGAGGGTACGAAGATGCGGTCACCCGGTTCAAGGACGACGTCGCCGATACGTCCGTCGCTGTCGATGATCGTGTTCATGTCGACGATTATGCGGTTGACGGATTCGGGTTCATAGTCAAACAGCACCTCGGCGTGCAGGTTGCCCAGGCTGTCCACCGCGATCGGGTTCGAGCGCTCGAGCAGTTTGGGCACGCGAAGCCGCTCGAGTGACTGACCGATACTCTGTCGCTCGAGAACAGTTCCGACGGGAAAGGCGTGCTGAGTGAATCCGCCGGCCCGCATCAGAATCTGGTAAAGCGTCTCCGACCGGTCGGCCAGTACATATTCGCCGGGGAACCGGATTTCACCCTCGAGTACGACCGTTCGGTGCAGCTGCCATTCGGGAATGCGGCGGATGTACAGCCGATCTTCTTCCTGCAGCAGTCGCGTGGTGGTTATCGAGCGTGCGAGGCTGACCGTCTCGAGCGATACCTGTCCCTGGCTGTCGAATCGCGCCAGTTCCGCCTGCAGAGTTGAGGCGGACCGGGTGAATGAGCCGGCAAGAAAAACCAAATCCTGAATCGACATATCGGTATAGAGCGGATAGCGTCCCGGTCGAGCCACCTCGCCTTCGATGTACACGTATTTGTCCCACGTTACGTCGTCAATGGCGTAGACATGCAGGGAATCCCTGTCCTGCAGGATGATGTTTTGTGAGCTGTCGCCGTCGAGAACGGCCCGGAGATTGACGGGGACGACTTCGATGCGCCAGTCGGAGTAGCGCCGGAACAGGTTGGCCCGGTCGTAGTAGACGTCGTACGGCTGAAGACTTCCGCGCGCGATCAGATCGGCGACGGTGGTCGAGTCGCGCCGCTCGTAATAGCCGGGGTGTTTGACGTGTCCAAACACGGCCACCATGTTGCGCTTGGCCTCGAAGATGGAATAGACGGTGACGCGGTCGCCGTCGATCAGCGCCATGTCGGCGGCGCTGTCCGACGGATTTTCATTGAGGGTGAGGTCGATGACTTCCCACTCGCCGGCGTCGTTGATCCGTTCCAGCATGACCCGGTCGAGATGGGCCTGTGCGGTCGCGCCGCCTGCGAGTGTCAACAACTCCCGGGCAGTTTCATTTCCCGCGAGTTCGTAGACCGCTTCGCGGCGAACCTGGCCGCGTATCGCGACCCGGGCGCCGGCCACCGGCACGAAGATGGCGTCGCCCGATTGCAGCCGCACATCGCCGCCGTTGTCACCCTGCAGAAGGAAGCGGTAAAGGTCGACTGCGGCGACTTCCTTGCCGCCGCGCATCAGGCGGATTGCGCGCATACTGCCGCTTTCAGTCGGTCCGCCCGCAAGGTACAGGGCGTTGAACAGCGACGTGAGTGATGATACGGTATAGGCGCCGGGGCGACGTACCTCCCCGGTCAGATAGATCCGGATCGAGCGGATGCGACCCAGCGATACGGACAAGTCGAATTCACTGTATACCGACGAGAAGCGCTGTCTGGCGTACGACTCAAACTCTTCCACGGTCTTGCCCCAAGCCGGGACGGTTCCGACTTTTGGAATAAACACCGATCCTTCGCGGTCGATCGTCAGGTTGTATTCCTGTTCGGCCCGACCCCATAGATAGATGATGACATTGTCGCCGGGACCCAGGACGTAATCCCGGGAAGCTGTGATGTCGGATGGGGGCACGGCTTCGGCCGGCCCGCCGAACAACTCCGTCCCGAAGGGACGAAGTTGATCGAACGGTTGCAGTTGATCGGAGGCGTCCGGAGCGGTCGCATCGTTGGACGTTTGTGTCGGGACGCTCGATACCGGTCCGTGCGGTGACGGTACGGAATCGTATATGGTCGGGCTTGCGTACGTGGCGTTTTCGCTGGAGAAGGGGCGCGGTGTGGCGGTTTGCCCGGAGCCTAATTCACGAATGAGCCGCTCGCGTTGTGCGGGTGTCAACGTGGATAGATCCTGCGCGCGGAGTTTCACAAACCAGTCCAGGGAGACCAGAATGATCACCAGCAGCAGGAACAGAAGAATTTTTCTCATCGTTTCACCTTCCTATGGTTCCGCGATCAGGGCGGTATCGAGTTCGATGTGTCGCCCTGTATTTCCTGCGAGGGGTTTAGCAATGGCTGTGCCGGAGCCGGTGAGTTCCTCGTATGCCACTGGAGGGCAAGCACATGACGGTGTGAAGACGGGATCAAAAGAGGGCCGGTGTGCGGGGTGGTCCGGAAAAAATGCCATGTTCGACGGAAGAATTTTCCGTCGTATGAATCAGGGGAGTGTGAGGGAGCTACCGCTTTGTGGTAGCAGGGCGGCTGTAACTGTAGATGGAATCTGACATTATAGTTTTCTTAAGTTATGCATCAGGGGGGTTCATTAATTTCTTTACAATCACGAGGTCCCTTCGTCATATCAATGGTCATCGCTAACTGAATAACTTTCAGCAGGTTATTAAGACCGATCCGGTTCGGAAAAGGGTATTCCGGCTTGACAAGGGTAGACAGGTATAGTAACTTGCCGGATCGTTTTTCCTGCGTCGGAGGCTATCGACGCGGTTAGTGATGGAGGCGGTTGGGCGTATAGCCGAGCGGATCGGCGCATGTCCGACTTGCGGGTTAGTCAGGTTGGGAAGTTATTCGCATTCAGGATATTGTATGGAGAGTAGAATGGGGATCTTAAGACGTCTCGCCGTCGCAGCTCTGGTTCTCCTGCTGGTCACGTCGTCCGTCTGGGCCGGCGGATTTGACGTAACCGGGCTGGGTAGCAAGGCCAGGGCCATGGGCGGCGCTTTCCGGGCTATTGCCGATGATTGGACGGCTGCGTATTACAATCCGGCCGGACACGCCTTCGTGTGGGACAACCTCGTCGGCGGAACAGTCGGCTTTCTTCATTATCGACATGAACTCATCCCCGACTACCGTTACGGCGGCGTGTATGAATCGGGAATGATCAACGATCAGTCGCTGTACAACAAGCACGAGATTCTCAGCAATCCCGCCGCCGGCATAATTCTGCAGACGCCCTACTGGGGCGGAATGGCGGTGGGCTTCTCGATGTACCAGCCATTTGACAACAACATCGAGTGGACGCTGTACGAAATGCCGCTGGCATATAACGACAGTCTGTTCAACGATCTCCCGCTCGATCATTACTATAGCAATCTCGACGTGGTCGCATTCCAGTTGACCTTCGCCCGGCGGTTTTCCGAGGACCGGATGGCGGTGGGGCTGGGTCTTCAGTTGCTGCGTGCCGACCTTGCGTTCAACGACATTATCTTCCGCGCCAATCCCGCCGATGCGCCGCTGAGCGATCGCCCGCGCGACCGGATTGTTCAGTTCAGCCAGAATGACGGTTACGGTTGGGGATTTGGACTGACGGCGGGGCTTCTGTACCAGGTGAATGAGAAGCTGCGAGTGGCTTTGACCGGATCGTTGCCGTTTGATATCACGGTTGATGGGTCGACCTACCAGATGTACTACATGCCGCTGGACGGCACGTTAAACAGCCGCACGCTCGGTTCGGTAGACAATATCTGGGTGAACGGCAATATGATCTCCATGCAGCCGGACTTCGAGGCGACCATAAAGTTGCCGGCTTCGGTTGGCTTCGGTGTATCCTACGACGTGACGCCGAAACTGACGGTTGCGGTCGACGCGTCGTACACGCTGTGGTCGAAGTACGAAGGACTTGAATTTGTTTACTCGAACTGGGATACCAAGGGACTGGCCGCCGACCCGACCGTGGTTGATTTCTTCGAATCCGACGTCACTCTGGCGGATGACTGGAACAATGTCGGTAAAGTGGCAGCCGGCGTCAGTTACGAGTATGCCGACTATCTGACGCTGTTGGGCGGCGTTTCCGCCGATCAATCGGCCGACCGGGATCCGTCGGGGTTCCGTCCGCAGCTGGTCGATACCGGCGACAAGTGGGGTTTCAATCTTGGCGCGATTTTCACGATTCAGCAGTGGGAACTGGGTATAGCATCGAGCTACATCCACGCTCCCGATATCGACATCAACTCATTGCAGGACGTGAACGACGACGGAGTGTTCGATAATTTCCCGGGCGAATACAAAGCCGAGACATTCGAGACGATCCTCTCGTTCAACTACCGGTTTTAGGAGAACAGGCCATGTACACATATACCAGATTTGCGGTGGCGGCGCTGATGCTTGTGCTGGTGGTGCTGGCCGGCTGTGACGACCGGGGGCGCAATGTGCCGGTTCGGGCCGACGCATTCGAGTGGGAAGTCGATCCTCAGGACCGCGTATTTTCCGACAGCACAACGCCGGTGACGTTCGCGATTGAGCCTGAACTGCTTTTCCAGATTCGCAACTACCCGGCTCAATTGCCGATGGAGACATATTTCCCGCCGGAGGCGCTTACCCGCCCGGTCCCGACTCTCGTTCTTCTGGCCCCGGAGGGCGGCGGTGACACCTATTATCTCGAACACGGTTTGCTGCAGCTGGTGACCGAAATGACTCAGGCCGGTGAGATTCAGCCCATGACGATTGTCATGGTGGGCAACGACGCCACGTTCGACGGTTTCTTTTACGGCAACAGCTACGCGGCCGGTTTTTATGACCGTGTGCTCGGCGACAAGATGATCGAGAAACTTGCCTTTCTCTTCCCCAGTTTCATGAACGACCCGTCGAAGATCGGAATCGGCGGCGTGGGTCAGGGAGCGTACGGGGCGTTTCGCGCCGCGATCCAGAACCCCGGTATTTACGGGTCGATTTCGGTAACCGATGGACCGCTCGATTTCGACGGCTCGACCGGAACGGGGGGGTTGATCCCGTACATGGCGCAGGTAGTGGCGAACGAGGGATTGACGCCGGCTAATTTCCGCAGCGCGTTTAACGTCGGCTCGGCCGACCCCATTACGCGGATGTTTATCGGCGGTTCGCTCGCCTTTTCGCCGCACGACACGTTGTTGTACTATACGCTGAACCTGACGGGCGACATCGGTGACCTCGTCACCAAGACGATCACCTCCCGCTTCCAGCTGGCCGACACGACCACACTCATCGATGCGCTGATCGAGGGTGACGTTGACAACATGCATTTCCACCTGCCGTTTGACGGCACGGGCAATCCTTACGCCCCGATCTGGGATAAGTGGCTGGCCAACAACCTGGAGACGCTTCACGACAACGCCTCGGTTGCTCAACCCCTCTCCGGCGTAAATATCTGGATTGCGAATTCGACCGAGGCGTCGCTCAACTACGGGGCGCAGACCGTCTCCTGGATCCAGACGCTTCGCGATAAAGGGTACGCGCCCGAAGTATACCCGTACAAGGGTTATGAGGGCTACCCGGCCACCAACGGCAAAGTCGTGTACGATCTGATGCGTGAGATATTGAAGTTCCACTCGGAGAGTTTCGGAGAATAACGCGATTTCTCAGTTATGCGGGCGCCCGGAGGGAATGAGTTTCTTCCGGGCGCTTTTTTTGGGACGCTGATATGAACGATTCGCAACGATATGATGTCTTGTCGGTCGGGGCACATCCCGACGACGTGGAAGTCGGTACCGGGGGGGTACTGATCGATCTCGTGTCGCGCGGCTACCGCTGCGGCATCGTTATCCTCACCGAAGGTGAAATGGGGACCGGCGGCACGGCAGAACTTCGTCGACGCGAACTGCAGCATGCGGCCGAGATCATGGGTGTGGACGTCCTTCGAACCTTTGACTGGGGTGATACTCGTCTCGAAGACAGCTATGACAAGCGGCAGGCGCTGGCCGCCGTGATTCGACTGGCGCGACCGAGGCTGATCTTGTGTCCGTATCCGCACGTGGGTCACGGGCGACGGCAGTCGCACCCCGATCACGTGGCGGCAGGCGTCATCACGATCAACGCCGCAAATCTCGCGGCCCTGCAGAAGGCGGACGTACCGGGCGACCGGCATCTGGTCACGCGCATTCTCCACTACTTTCTTCCGCACGGAGTCACGCCGACTATCGTTGTCGATATCACGGAGCATTTCGACCGGTGGATCCGCGCGCTGAAGGCACACGAGTCACAGTTCATGAACCCTCAGAAGAGCAAGGACTATATCGACAGTCTCACTGCCATGTCACGATCGTTCGGACTGGCAGCGCGTTGCCGGTATGGTCAGGGGTTTGTTTCGGTCGAGCCTTTGCAGATCAAGGATCTCATGTGTCTTGTCGAAGGGCAGGACGAGGACAAGGCGTAACCGGGCGGGGAGAAGTCTACCTACGCGCCGGTGGGTCGATCACACTGTCCGCGGAGCTTCATTCGATCGGCACCTGGACATAGTTCAGTCCCCAGTCGGGCGGCAGTGAGTAGTCGAGGTAGAACTCATAGCGTTCGCGCTGACCGCTCAGATAGAGGACAACCACCGCCACGGCGAATTTCCCCCACGTATAGAAGGACTCGGTAAAGCCGGATTCGCGGTCGTCATTGTGGCGGATCGGCCGGGCAAACGTTTCGTGGAGGCGGTATTCGACCATGCGGATGCGCGCCAGTAACTCGGGCGGTTCGTCGAGGAACACGGCGACATGGAAGTGCTTTTTGCCGCCGGGACGCTGCTTGTATTGTATTCGCCCGTCGGCGTCGGTCACCAATCGGTATCCGAAATTCATGCCCGCAATATAAGAACTTGTTGCGACCAGTCCAATTCGCTACCTTCGTCGCATGAGTGCCCCGCAACCGCAGTTGTCGGTTCTGATAACCGGCGCCAACGGGTTCATCGGCTCCCGGATGTGTCGCCTGTTCCTCGAAAAGGAGTTCCGGGTTATCGCGGGGGTGCGCTCCGGCGCGAATTTGACTCTGCTCCACGGTCTTGATATCGAGCTGCGCTACGGCGATATCAATCATCCGGAAAGCCTTCCCGCGATGGTGTCCGGTGTCGATTACGTCATCCACAACGCGGGCGTCGTGAAGGCGAAAACCCAGGACACATTCTTCATCGTCAACGAGGACGGCACGAAGAACCTGTTGAGGGCGATTGTGGCGCACAACCGAGCCGTCCGCAAGGTGGTTTACATCTCGTCGCTGGCTGCCGCCGGACCGTCGATCGACGGCCGCCCGGTCAGCGAGAAAGACAAGCCGCACCCCATCACGATATACGGACGATCGAAACTGGCCGGCGAGCGTGCCGTGGTGTCGTTCGCGGACAGACTCAATGTCGTCTCGATACGGCCGCCGGGTGTGTATGGTCCGGGGGACAAGGAGATATTCACCTTCTTTCAGACCGTCTACCGGCGGATTCGTCCGGCGATCGGAGATGTTTCCCGGAAACTGCAGTTGGTTCACGCCGATGATCTCTGTCGCGGCGTGTATCGCGCGGTGGTCGCGGACACATCGTCCGGCGCAGTCTATTTCATCAGCGAGAACCGGTCATACGAATTTCGCGAGTTGACGGCGATCCTGTCCGAGGCGTGCGGAAGAAGAACCGTACCGCTGCCTGTGCCGGCGTTCCTGTTTCGTGTCATTGCCGCGATTTCGGAGTTTCTGTTCAGGCTTGTCGGGGCCGCGCCGATGCTGACACGAGAAAAGGCGGCAGAGCTGCTCGCGTCGTGGGAAGTCGACACGTCGCGCGCCAGGGTCGATCTCGGGTTCGAGTCCGAGATTCCGTTCGCCGAGGGGGCGCGGCAAACCTACCAATGGTACCTTCGCGAGGGTTGGCTGTAATGCTGTCGTATGAACTGCTGTTGTACGCGATGGCCGCCGGGGGCGGCTACTTGTTTGTCGTTTCGGTTATACTGGAGCTGATCGAGCGGCGGCTGGCACTCGCCCGTACGCTCCCTGCCGAATTGGTGGAGAGTGAAGGCTGGGTGTGGTGGGGGATCAATTTCGTCATGGAAGTGTTGTTTTATGTCGGAATCCCGCTGCTCGCGTACGCGTTTTTCTATTTTGCGTTGCCGTTTTCCGGACTGCGTGCGGGGCTTGCCGGGGCGCTCTATGCGTTTACAATCGGCGCCGCGCCGATTATCCTCGGTCTCTCCGTGCGTGTCCGTTTGCCCATGCCGTTTTTGTTGTATCAACTGCTTGCGTACCTGATCAAGATCGCCGGTACGCTGACGATTATCGCCTGGCTTTACTCGTTGTGAGAACACTGTCGATCCATTCGGAGAAACCATGACACCGGAACTCGCCCGCACGTTCGCCGATGCCCGTCGGCTCTTCCCGCATACTCAGCACTCGGTCTATTTCAACAGCGCATCGTACGGCCCCTTCGCCACTACGGTGCAGAGGGCGATTGACGACAACATCGCACTTCGACTCGATTGCCGTCAGGACGATTCCCATGACGCTTTCTCGACGGCCGATCAGCTTCGTGCCGACTATGCGGCACTGATCCGCGCTGAATCGCGGCAGGTTGGAATCGGGCTCAACACGACGCACGGATTGAACGTGGCCATGTTTGGACTGCCGATGAGCCCCGGCGACGAAATATTGATGTGCGATATTGAGTTCCCGGCCATCGCATACGTCGCCCGAGCCGCGGCCGAGCGACGGAATCTATCGATCAAGGTGATCCCGTCGACCGACCGACGGGTCGACAGCGCGGCCATAGAGAGAGCAATCGGTCCGAGGTCGCGCATGCTTGCGATTTCGTGGGTGCAATTTTTCAACGGCTACAAATACGATCTCGCGGAACTCGCCGGGCTGTGTCGAAAGCACAACCTGTATTTCGTCGTTGACGGTATTCAGGGAATGGGAACGGAGCCGATCGACGTACGGGCGCTGGGGATCGACGTGTTCAGTTCGGGTTGTCAGAAGTGGATGCTTGCTCCGCAGGGATGCGGCTTTTTCTATATCGCGGACCGCGTGTTTGACTCCATCAAGCCGCCGTTCATGAGCTGGCTTGGAGTTGACTGGGGGATGAATTTCTCGGATCTGTTCTACTTCGACAAACCGTACCATCAGGCGGCGCGCAAATTCGAACTCGGCTACTATGTCGTGCTCAACCTGATGGGCATGAAGGCGGCGGTGGAAATCTTCAAATCGCTCGGCATCGCCAATATCCAGCGGCACAACTACGAGTTGATTGACCGTCTCGCCGCCTGGCTGAAGGAACATTCGTTTTACCGTATCACCTCGTCGCTCGAGCCGAAACACCGGTCGTCAATTCTCACGTTCACCTGCGACGATTTCGCCACGCTTCAGAAACGGCTGGTGAAAGACGGGATCGTGCTGGTTCACCGCGAGGGATCCATTCGCGTGTCGGTGCATCTGTTTAACGACGACAGCGATATCGATCGATTGATCGATCGCCTCGATGCTTTCGCGCGCGGCGCCTGGTAGGCGGCTGGACTATCTTACATCGTCTGTACGCAATACATCGGCAATCGCCTGTGCCGCGATCGCGTGACCTTTGGCGTTGAAATGGATCGGATCCATGGCGGCATCGTCGAAGAGGTCGGAATGTTGATCGAACACGGCGGCGATATCGACCAGTTCGGCGCCCGTATCGCGGGCGATTTTCCTGATCACATCATTGTATCGCGCATGGAACGCGTGCATCGGTGAGCGCATGCCGGGCGCGTAGTATGTCTCCAGGGACGGTATCGGCGATGTGAGGAAGACTACGCGCATGTTATGTGTGTGGCCGAGCGCGCAGATATCGCGCAGGTTCGTGTAGAAATCGTCCGGGTCTACGCGGTAAGTCACGTCACCGGGAGTGAACAACGAATCCGGGCTCGGTTCGATTGCGGACAGAAGCAGTTTCTTGTACAGCCGGTAGGATTCCAGCCTCGAGAGCAGATTTTGTATGTTGAGAATCCACTGGGGTGCAAATTGCTGGTCTTTGTCGGCGATGCTATTGGCCGCGGCCCAGTGATCGTTCCAGGCGAACAAGACGAGGAGCACGGACGGTTCCAGAGGCAGGAGGTCACGGGCGAGGAACCGTTTCCCCTGCAGCGACGAATACCCCGGGATCGCGCTGTTGACGATCTCATACCGACCGTCGAGGAGACGTCCGAGTACCCGGACATAGATGCTGTCTTCGGTTACGCCCCACCCGAACGTGCAGCTGTTGCCGATTGCCAGCAGGCGTGGTTTCACATTGGGGGCGGTCAGTTCCGGTCCGCGCAGTCCCCGGCTGTTGATGTTGTACGTCTTTCCCTGGAAGAACTCCGACGTGATTGTCCGGTCCGGACGGAAACGCCAGAACAGGTGGCGGTCCTTTTCGAACACATCGGGGTAGTCCAGTGCCCGGTTGAGTACGAAGAAGCGGTTTTGGAACGTCGTTTCTACGCCGACCGCTCGCACGATCATTTCAAGAGCGCTGACAAACAGGACCACGGCCAACACGGCGCCCAGGAGTTTTACAGCGGGTGAATGAGTTCGCGTACTCATGGTAGCAATATAGAGATCGCAAACACTTGCTGTCAGGCTTAAGTTTTTCATAGCTTTGATCGTGGCACCGACGGTCGTCGGCGCCATCGGACCGGGGCCGTAAAACGTCTGGGACAGGGGACATGGTTATGTCTACGGATCATATGCCGGCAGGCGATGGCGATGCCGGGTCCACACCGTCGGTATCGCTGGCCGAGCCGGTTTCGCTGACCGATCGCATTTCGTCGATCGACGTACTGCGTGGTTTCGCGCTGCTTGGCATTCTCGTCATCAACATCGATTTGTTCAGTATGTCGGTAGCGGTCATGCAGAACCCGCCGGTGATGGGCGGGTTCAGCGGGCTCGACTTTGCTTCGTGGCGGGTGTCGTACGTGCTGTTCTCGATGAAGTTTCTCGCGCTGTTTTCCATGTTGTTCGGGGCCGGCATCATATTGATATATCAGCGTGCCGAGGCGCGAGGCGAATCCATGCGGAGCGCCTTCTTCCGCCGACAGTGGTGGTTGCTTCTGTTCGGCGCCCTGCATGCCTACCTTCTCTGGTTCGGCGACATTCTGTTTCCCTACGCCATCTGCGGCATGATCGTCTATCTGTTTCGGCGCAAGTCCGCACGCTTCCTGGTGATTTTCGGTTTGATCGTGACGTCATTTGGGCTGGTTCCAATGACCGGTGCGGGGGTCATAATCGGTTGGGTCAAAGGTCTGGCCGAAAGCGGGCAGGCCGCACTTGATGCCGGTGGCACGCCGACTGACATGGAGCGGCAGATGATGGACAGCTGGGCGGAGATGGCCGAGGGGTTCAACCCGTCGCCGGAAACACTGGCGCGCGAGATCGAAACGATGCGATCCGGCTACGGGGAGATTATCGCAAGGCAGTTTCCCGTTGTGCTTCAGACGCATTTGTTTGCGTATCCGTTTTTTATCGTGTGGCGTATTGCCGGACTGATGCTTGTCGGCATGGGGCTGATGAAATTGGGTGTGTTCTCAGCGGCGCGATCCACGAGATTTTACCTGTGGAGCATGATTATAGGTTACGGAATCGGTCTTCCCGGTTCGTGGTATGGCTCGGAGATGCTGGTGAGGCATGAGTTTGATCACGTGTATATGTTTACGGTCGGGATGAGCTATGATTATATCGCCGGCCTGCTGGTAGTGCTGGGGCATGTCGGGCTGGTCATGCTGATCTGTCGGCTCGGTATGCTGCCTGGCGTGCGGGCGCGACTCGCGGCGGTGGGTCGAATGGCGCTTTCCAACTACCTGATACAGTCGCTTGTCGGGACGTTCCTCTTCTACGGATGGGGACTTGGCTACTTTGGAGAATTCAATCGTGCCGAGTTGTGGCTGCTCGTGTTCGCAATCTGGGGTGTGCAGTTGTTCTACAGCCCGCTCTGGCTGTCGAAGTTCCGGTTTGGTCCGTTCGAATGGTTGTGGCGCTCGTTGACGTACAAGAAACGGCAGCCGATGCGGCTGGTCAGCGGTGAGGTCGGGCCGGTTGCGACCTGACGGCCGGCTCAACCGCCTGCGTCAGAACAGCGAATAGATAAACGGCGCCAGCGCTGATGATTCCGTGAAAATAACGAGCAGGGACAGCAGCACTAGAAACACGAATATCGGTCCCAGCCACCATCGCTTGGAGGTTTTCAGGAAATACCACATCTCGGAGAGAATGCGGAGTCTTCGCATCTTTCTGGTCACGGTCGTCCGCCTCGATCTGTTTGCGCCAAGCCTTTAGTCGAGCCCCTTTTCGATTCGGAAGGAGTCGATCAACGCCGACTCCATATTCCGCTTATCTACAAGATACCGGCCGATCAACAGCAGGTCAATACCGCCCGAACAGAAGGTCTCAAGCGCTTGTTCCGGCGTGTGGACAATGGGGTGGCCGCGAAGGTTAAACGACGTGTTCAGCAGGACGGCGACTCCTGTCTTTTGCTTGAAGTCGGTCAGTATTTTGTGCAGCAGGGGGTTGTCTTCCTTCGCGACTGACTGAATCCGCGACGAATTGTCGATATGGGTAACGGCCGGGATCACCGATCGTTTCTCTTGTCGCACGGCGTACGTAAACAACATGTAGGGGGATTCGCCGGTGCAGTCGAAATATTCGCACACGCATTCGGCGAGCACGGCGGGCGCAAACGGACGGAACGGTTCCCGGTACTTCACGGCGGCATTGATTTTAGCTTTCATTGCATTATCGCGCGGATCGGCAAGTATCGAACGGAATCCCAGAGCCCGCGGCCCAAACTCCATTGGGCCGCGAAAGACCGCCACGATCCTGCCGGAGCAAAGCGCATCGGTCACACGATCGACCAACTCATCGTCCGGCCCCACAGCATACGGCACGCGGCAGCGATCGAGAAAGCTCTCAATCGTTGCATTGTCAAATGACGGTCCCAGTGAGAAGAACGGCTGGGGTACGGTGCGGGCCATACCGAGCTTGTGGGACGCATACAGGCAGGCTCCAACGGCTCCGCCGGCGTCACCGGATGCCGGCTGCACGTAGATGTCGTCGAAGAGTCCCTGCCGTTCCAGCATGCCGTTGGCCGAGCAGTTGAGAGCGACCCCGCCGGACAGGCACAGCCGACTCATGTCGGTGACCGTGCGCACATGGGTTGCCATCCGCAGCACGATCTTTTCCGTCACCGCCTGTATCGATGCCGCAACGTCCGCGTCGAACTGATCAGTGTCGGTCTCAGGATTTCGGCGCGGTCGTCCGAACAGCTGTTCAAAACGCCGTCCGACCATGCGCAGGCCGTGGTGAAACGTGAAGTACTTCAGATCAAGGTGAATCGAACCGTCGTCGTGAATTGTAACCAGTTCGCGCTCGATCAGGTCGGAGAATCTCGGTGTTCCGTACGGCGCCAGCCCCATCACCTTGTACTCGGCCGAGTTCACCTGAAAACCGAGATAGTAGGTGAAGGCCGAATAGAGTAATCCGACGGAGTGCGGATAGTTCATCTGCGCCAGCAGCCTGATATCGGTTCTGTCGCCGATTCCATACGATGCGGTCGCCCACTCACCGACACCGTCGATCGTCAGTATCGCCGCCGACTCGAAGGGCGAGGAAAAGAAAGCTCCGGCGGCGTGTGAGAGATGATGCGGCACGAACAACATTTCGCCGTCGTACCCCAGCTCCTTGTGGATTACATGTTCGGTGAACAATTTCCGTCGGAGCCACACCGGCATGGCGGCAAGAAATGCCCGGTACGACCGAAAGGGCGTGGCCATGTAGCCGGTCACGATGCGTTCGAATTTGGTGAACGGTTTGTCGTAAAAGGCGATGTAATCAAGGTCGTTGATTTGGAGACCAGCCCGTGCGAGGCAGTAGCCGACTGCCTGTACCGGCAGTTCGGGGTCATGTTTGATGCGGCTGAAACGTTCTTCCGAGGCGGCGGCGACCAGCTTGCCGTCGACCGCAATAGCCGCGGCCGCGTCATGGTAGAAGCAGGATATACCGAGGATTTTCATGGCATCAGCTCTGCCGACGGAGCGACTCGAGATCGGGCGAGCCGTCCGAGACGGGCTTCCAGTTGGTGGATCGCCGTTTGGCGGCTTTTCCGGACTCCAGCGGATTCCAGCCGAACAGCCGCATCACGGCTCCCAACGGCGAGAGGATCAGCGAGTAAAACAGCGTCAGCAGGACGATCGTATTGGCCCGGCCAATCGCCCGCGCGACCCGCTTCCAGCCACTCCACAGTCGAGCAAGAACCTTCGTCATCGTTTAATCGTTCTGTAGCTACATGCCAATCACTATGAGTTATCCGAATATAGCGGGCGGGCCCGGTTTGCCGAAAGGATAGATGCACGTTCGATGAATCTGCCCGGGAAGAAGGTGTTGGTGACCGGCGCGGCCGGCACGCTCGGTTCCCATGTCGTCCGTGAATTGCTGACGCGGGGGGCTCAGCCGGTCGCCCACGCTCGCGCAGAATCCGATACGGATACCCTGGACCGGCTTGGGATAGAAAAGAGATTGGCGGATCTACGTGACGGTCCGGCGTTGTGTCGCGCGGCCGAGGGTATCGATGCGATCATCCACAGCGCGGCATGGGTCGATTTTCGTGCCGATCGGCTGACGCAGTTCGCCGGCATCAACACGATGGGGGCCGTGCTGATGTTCGAGGCGGCCCGGCGCGCCGGCGTTCCCCGATTCGTCCACGTGTCTTCGGTGGGGGCGGTGGGAGCACGATCTCGAAAGGATGCTCCGGCGGGAGCACGTGATATGGACCCCGTCAATGAAAACCAGCAGTTCAATCTCGACCATCTTCGGATCCCCTATATAATGACGAAGCGGGCGGCTGAGCGGGAGCTGCTTGCAGCGGCCGCTCATGCCGGTTCGCCCAGTCTGGTCATTGTCAATCCGTCGATAATCCTCTCCGGCGCTACCGGAGGACCGGGTAACCTGCGGATACATCGGCACTTCCGCCGTCTCTGGCTGCCGGATTTTCCCAACCTTGTCAATATTGTTGATGTTCGCGATGTCGCTGCCGGAGTTGTGGCGGCACTGGAGCACGGCCGACCGGGAGAGCGGTACATTCTTGGCGGGGACGACATCCCCGCCCGCGAACTGGCGTTACAGGTTTCCCATGTTTTGGGCAGGACACCGCACCTTGTCCGCATTCCCCGAACCATTATCGGGTTCGCCGCCCGCGCGGCCGAGTTATGGTGCCGATTTGCTGGGCGCAGCCGCATAGGCTTCTATCCGGACCTGGTCAGGCTGCTGGATTATGACTGGTGTTTCTCTTCCGCGAAGGCCCGTGCAGAACTCGGCTATCGGCCTCGGGCTCTGCTGATATCTCTTGAAGATTACCTTTCCGAGACGATGTGAGGCGCTGCAACGGAGACTTGTTACTGTCACTTTGGCAGGTGGCGACCTTACCATTCTGACTGATTTCCTGCAATGCGTGGATCGGGAGGTCCCTTTTTTTGGTGGGGGGGAAGCATCCTGGTTTTTGACAGGAAAAGACGCCCCCAAAAAAGTTGAGATTTTGTCAATAGATGTCTTGACATATGACAACCGGCGGCTATCTTTACGCTTAGCGATTAACGGATCTTCTTTCATTCAGAATTACGTACTCCACTTGAGCGAATGTTTTGGTCATTTGCCGGCGCTGAGCTTTGTCTCGAGCCGGGAATTCCCCTGTGTGCGTTTGGGCCAGAACGTGGAACGTATTGATTCGCAACGAATTACTCTTGATCAAGTATCGCCCGTGCGGGTGTGGGCGTCGAGCCTTTCATACGAAATCAGACGTGGTAATTCGCAGAAGAATTCGGATTTTAGAAAGACAAGATGACAGGTAGACAGAAAGAGAACGAGAACGAGAGGTAGAATTATGACGAACTGTAGAAAGATAGCTACATTTCTTCTGGCAATCTCGCTGGTGTTGGGAATGACAGCTGTCGTTTACGCCGACAAGGAGCCGGCAGATAACGGCCCTCGGTCGGTGAATCCTCTCTTTCAGCGTCCGGGTACCGGTGATTTGATCAAGGACCTGGATCTGTATACTGAGGACGGCAAAGTCGCCCCGCCGAAGACGGCCGATGTGCAGCGGTCCATCCCGGCATCGACAATCCTCGGCGAAGACTTTGAGACGGCAGTACCGCCGGCCGGTTGGACGTTGAATTCGACCAACTCCGGTGACTACACCTGGCACCAGACCTTCAGCGCTTCTCTGAGCGGGTTTGCCGGTGCGGAGGTGGTGTATGACCCCGCGCTGGCCGCCCAGGATGAGTGGCTTGCCACCCCGGTGATGAGCTTTGTGGGCACCAATCCGGCCGACCTTCGGGTCGACTTTGGCGTATTCACGAGCTATTACTGGTCGGTCAGCCCGTACGACAATTACGATGTCGAGCTGTGGATATCGACCGATGGCGGCGCCACTTTCCCGACCATGCTCTGGGATGAGACCGCGCTCGGCGTGTTCACCAGCTTCGTCTGGTACGAAGTTTCGGTGCCGCTGGCGGCGTATGCGGGCGAGAGCAATGTGGTGCTGGCCTGGCGTTATGTCGGATCCGACGGCGCGCAGGCGGTAATTGACCTTGTGAATGTCAACGATGATCCGCCGCCCGTGGGTCGGTGCTGCTATGGTGATCCGCTGTCGCCGACATGCTCCGACGAGACTGCGGTGGACTGCGCGGCGCTGGGTGGCACCTGGGATGAAACCCTGAGCTGTTCGACCGATCCGTGCCCGATCGCGGGCGTCGGCGATGAATGTTCGGCCCCGCTGACGGTGGCTTTGCCGGCTCCCGGCGGCTATCCGTACACGATTGCCAACCAGTTCACCTGCGGCCGCGGTAACACCTACTCGGAGACCTGTCTGGGTTCCTACGACGGCGGCGAGGACATCATTATCGAGATCCAGGTACCGGCAAACGTGACGCTTGACATCACGTTCGATCCGAAAGGCACGACCTGGTCCGGCATGTTGATTGACGACGCCTGTCCGCCTGATGCGTCCACGTGTCTCGGCACGGTGACCGGTTCGGGCGGCACGCCGAAGTCCATTTATGCCGTCAACCTTGCGGCGGGTACCTACTACATCATGGTAGACACCTGGCCGTCCCCGGACTGCGTTCCGGATTTTGACATCACGTTCGCAGAGGCGGCGGGCGCTCCGGCCAACGACCTTTGTATCGACGCGGAAGCGATCGGTGAGGTCACCAATTATCCGTTCACGACCGTGGCCGCGGGCAACGACGGCGGCGGGGTGTGTATGACGTCGCCGAACGTCTGGTACGTCTACACGCCGAGCATATCCGGTACGGCGACGATCAGCCTGTGCGGCTCATCGTACGACACCAGGATGGCCGTGTACGACGGGTACAGCTGCGGTCCGCTGCCGGTTGAGCTGGCGTGCAACGATGACGCCTGCGGATTGCAGTCGGAGATCACTCTGCCCGTAATCGGCGGTCAGCAGTACCTGATCGAAGTCGGCGGCTATTCGTCGAACTTCGGCACCGGCGTGATTTCGACATCGGTCGTTACGCCTCCGCCGAACGACAACTGTGAAGACGCCGTCGTCCAGACGACCTTCCCGGCTGTTATCAACGGCGACAATACCGGCGCTTCGAACCAGTGCTCCTCGTTCCCGGGCAACCATGTCTGGGAAGCCTTCACGCTGACGGGTGACGCAAGCGTGACGCTGTCGTACGAGGGGACCACCCCGGCGTTCGAAAACGCCTGGTTGAACCTTGCGCTGGATTGCCCGTGCACCGGTCTTGCTGACGGCTTCACGTATGGCGGTTCGTACACGTTTGCTCCCGACGGAAACGTCGAGATCACCTGGGGCTGTCTGAAGGCCGGGACGTACTACTACCCGGTTCTGCAGGAGCCCGGCGCGACCGGACCGTACACGATCACAATCGATGTCAACTACTATGCGGGCGGCTGCTACTGCCCGGCTCAGTCGAACTCGGCTGCGTACGAGTATATCAGCCGTGTTGAGCTGGTTGATATCGACAACGCGTCCGGCGCCAGCAACTACAGCGACTTCACCGCGCTCCAGACGACGCTGTACATCGGCCGCACCTACCAGGCGACGGTCGAAGTCGGCAGCGGCTACTCGACCGATGAGGGCTGGCTGTTTATCGACTGGAACAACGACTTCGACTTCGACGACGCTGGAGAGACGATTGCCATGGCCGGTTCACCGGGTGCGGGCCCCTATACGGCCACGCTCGTTCCACCGGTGGGCTCTGTCGAGGCACCGACTCGTATGCGCGTCCGCATGTTTGACGGGTACTACAACGCCCCGGCTCCGTGCGGCAACACCAGCTATGGTGAAGTCGAAGACTACACGCTGGTCCTTGACAGCTATGTCTGCGGCGACGCCAACGGCGACGAGATCCTGGACATGGCCGATGTCATGCTGTTGATCAATTACCTGTTCAACTACGGTCCCACTCCGGCTCCGTACTTTGCGGGTGATTGCACCGGTGATGACGATGTGGACATCGCCGATGTCGTGTACCTGGCGAGCTTCCTCTTCCATGGTGGAAACCCGCCGGTCTGTCCGTTTTAGTTCGTTTGTCGATTCGCGATAGGTAAAGGACAATACGGCCGCCCGTTCTCAGCAGAGAGCGGGCGGTTTTTGTTGCCGCTCGGTACCCAATCGGGTGCGGGCCGACGGAGAAGTCGTGGGGGCGCCGGTCGGCCAAAAAATCATTGTACAAGCTTGATCGGGTGGACCTTATGGCGAAATAGGTTCGTTTTGTCATTTTTAGGGGGCCCCCATTTTTTGTTTTCCTCTTTTGGTGGCGTGGCGGCCATGCGGCGCCGCAGTACCTCTACATAGGGGGAAGCGAAGTTATCTCCATCGATGGTGTAGCGAAAGTGCAGGGGGATTGATCCGGTGAAACAAACGCGCCATGACGGAGAGGAGGAGGGTCAAATCAGGGAGCCCATAGCAGACTATGGGCGACTACGGCCACGGTGAACCCACCCCGGAGGGGTGGGCTACTATCTCTCAATCTGGACCGAAACATGGGGGGCAGGTCATGACCGCCGGCGCACTATCCACCGGGACAGGTTTGAGAGATCCCGCTTCCCATGAACCGGTCCCGACCGGCGCCAGGCTCACCAAATCATGAATTCGATCGGAAGGAAGCGGAGCCGTCGGGAACCGGGCGACTCCGCTGAACGCTCCGGGTCAGCTCGTCCGTTCGCGCCGATATGGGTAGTAGTGCGGGTTCCACATGGCGCGGCGGATCAACTCCGCAAGGTGATCATCGGAAGCGATGATGCCGACACTCTCCTCGCGCGCCTGCCGCGCCACGGCGAGCGCGACGGCGAAGGACACCTCCCGGGTGTTCTGCAGCGGAGGCAGCAGGCAGCCTTTCGACTGCAGGTCGGCCGAAACCATGTCGGAGATGGCGCACGTGGCGGAGTGGAACATCCGATGAGTGATCTTCTGGGCCTGGCAGACGATCGCTCCCAGCCCCATCCCGGGGAAGACGTAGAGGTTATTGCACTGCGAGATGGCCGTCTCGCGGCCGTCGGGCGCGGCGACCGGCGCACAGGGGCTGCCGGTAGCCATGAGTGCACGGCCGCCGGTAGCGGCCATTACGGCCTCCGGCGTCGTCTCAGTGCAGGAAGTGGGATTGGAGAGGGCGAGCACGATCGGCCGCTCGCAGTTGGCCGCCAGCGCCGCAAGAATCTTCTCGTTGAACGCTCCCTTCTGCCCGGAAAGGCCGATGAGTGTCGTGATGCGTGCGTGGCGGATGACCTCCTCGAGGTTCGGATTGCGGCCGGCAGGCACTTGCCAGCCGGCGACAGCCTCACGCGGCTGCAGGAAACGATCCTGGTAGTGATCGGCTTTGTCTCCCTCCAGCAACAGGCCATTGAGATCGACGGCGAAGATCTTGCGCCGGGCCTCGGCCGTCGACAGACCGCCCTCCAGAGTCATGAGCGTAACCAGGGCGTTGGCCACACCACTGCCGGCCTGGCCGAAACCGAGAATGGCGATGCGCTCGTCCGCCAACGGTCGTCCGGCTATTCGGAACGCGGAACGCAGCGCGGCCGCCGCGGTGGCGCCCGTCCCCTGAATATCGTCGTTGAAACTCAAGATCCGATCGTGGTACCGCTCCAGCAGAGTGGCGGCATGCTGCTTGCCAAAATCCTCCCACTGCAGCAAGGCGCGCGGAAAGACCCGGCGCACGCCCTGGACGAAACGCTCGATCACACTGTAGTACTCATTCCCGGTCAGACGCGGATGGCGGACACCCGTGTACATCGGATCGGCCAGCAGTCGCTCATTGTTCGTACCGACATCGATCATAACCGGGAGGGTCGACGCCGGATGGATGCCCGCCGCCGCGACATAGAGGGCAATCTTGCCGATCGGAATCCCCATGCCGTCGGCACCAAGATCCCCCAGGCCGAGAATCCGCTCGCCGTCAGTCGCGACCAGCAGGGAAATGTTTGGCAGACCGATGTTGACCAGGATCTGCTCGATCGAATCCACATTCGACGGCGAAACATAAACGCCCCGCCACCGCCGAATGATATGCGACCGCTTCAGACAGGCCTGACCGACCGTCGGCGTGTACACGATCGGAAGCATCTCCTCGATGTGATGAGTCAAGAGCGAATAGAAGACGGTCTCGTTGCGATCCAGCAGGGCGATCAGCTCATCGTACTTCTCAAGTTCGTTCGTCCGCGATCGGACAATGTTGTAGTTGCGGCTGCGCTGCTGTTCAAGCGTACCGATCTGCTCGGAGAGAAGGCCGAGCAGCTCAAACTCAGCCCGTTCCGTTCTGGTGAAGGCGTATCCTTTGTTCAAGAGAGGATCGGACACCAGCAAGTGGCCAGTATGCGGGACGGCGTAGTAAATCTCGTGCGTCAGAGGGTCGACCCGCATTTCGAAGCGTTTCATGGTAATCACTCCTTAGTGGCGCCCTTCCACCGGGGCCGCCCGGGCAGAACATAGTGGCGCTAGTTGTCCATGTCAAGACATCCCGCACGAACACCGGTTTTTCGAGGGCACCACGTCAAGAAATCGGGTTCAGGCTGACACCGGCGGTCAAAACGAGCTGACTGTGCGTCGTCAGCATCTCTGGACACGTGATATCTCAAATCAAGACACTCTTTGCCCGTTCGCAATGTCCTTCCGATACTCGCTTCGTCTCCGATTCATGGTCTCCCGCAACGGCCTCGTCCGTGGCTTCACACAGAAATACGGGGTACGTCAACTTGTCTACTGGGAGGAGCACCCGGAAATCAGGGAGGCGATTGCGCGGGAGAAGCAGCTGAGGAAGTGGAACCGCGCGTGGAAGATTGAGTTGATCGAGGAGAGGAATCCTGAGCAGGAGGATCTCTGGTATTCGATAATCGGAGAGACCGGAGAAGATGGATTCCCGGATACAAAGGAGTGACAGTCTTCGACTGTCTTCACTTACTAACAAATCGCAGATTTGTCGTACCCGCGAAAGCGGGTATCCATCCGACGTCTTGGCCCAGGGTGATCTCACGGCGACTCAACCGCATCCGAGTCAAAGATAGATTCCCGCGTACGCGGGAATGACAAGACTGCGTCT